>JBEKVG010000267.1:0-4571 GCA_049514195.1 Anaerolineales bacterium
TCTCCCAGTCGTTTCGAAGGCCAGCCGGCTGATAGGGATCTTTACCGCCTCCGTCTGCCGAATATGGTGGACTTTTTCATCATCCACGATCAACATTCCGCCCGGCTTGAGACTGACGGCATACTTGTCATATGCCTCCTGGCTGAGTGTGACTACCACATCTGGAGCCAGGACTTCGGGATGGTCTATCTCTCCAGCCGCGATCACCACCTCAGATTTGCTGGCACCACCGCGCGCCTCTGGACCATAACTCTGAGTCTGGATAGCCATCTTGCCGTCGTAAATCGCGGCGGCCTCGGCCAGGATAATCCCAGCCAGAATCATACCCTGCCCGCCTTCCCCTGCCAGTCGGATCTCAGTGCGGGGTGCCATGCTTTCGATCATTTCAGCCCTCCCTGGACGCGCCTGATCAGGTTGGAATAAGCCTCTGTATACTGAGGGCGATCAATATTGATGAAATTCCCACGCACAATCTTTGTGTTATGGACCTTTTCTTCCGGAGACAGCTTTCCATAGGCGGTCTGGGAGAGGCTATTATCTTTCAAGGCCCGCATCATATCAGCCGCACTGCCGAGTTTGTTCAGGCGGCCATAGGTGGTGTGGCAGTAGCTGACCGCCTCGATCACGCTGAATCCATCCTTGGCGATGGCTTCAGAAATAAACTTGTCCAGTTCGAGGGCATGGTAGACGGTACTACGCGCTACGTAGCTGGCGCCAGCCGCGACAGCTAGGTCACAGATGGGGAAGGGCGGCTCAATGTTGCCATAGGGAGCGGTGGTTGCGCGTCCGCCGATGGGGGTGGTCGGGCTGTACTGGCCGCCGGTCATACCGTAAATGGCATTGTTGACGATGATGGCGGTGATCCCGATATTGCGCCGGGCCGCGTGGATGAAGTGGTTGCCACCAATGGCCAGCGCGTCGCCATCGCCCATTATGGCAATGACTTTCATGTCGGGACGGGCTATTTTCAGCCCGGTGGCAAAAGCCAGGGCGCGCCCATGCGTGGTATGCAGAGTATTGAAGTCAAGGTAAATGGGCATGCGGGCCGTACAGCCGATGCCAGCCACCAGGGCTACGTCATCATTTTTCAGACCGAGATGGTCAATCGCCCGGATGAGGGCACCCATGACAATGCCAATCCCGCAGCCGGCACACCAGATGGTGGGGAATTTCTTGTTCTTGCGCAACTTCTGGAGCGTTTCACTGCGCTCGAACCAGTTCTCCGCAGGCAGCTGGCCTTCGTTCTCTTCCAATCCATGAGCTTCCAATATATGATCGGTCATGTCAGCCTTCCAACGCATCCAGAACCATCTGTGGTGTAACCATCTCCCCGTTGGCGCGCGTAACGTGCTTTACTTTTTTTCGCCCGGCTACGCGTTCCACCTCGTAAGCCAGTTGTCCAAGATTCATCTCGGGGACGATGATGCGGTCCACGCGTTCGCCCAATGCCTCCACCTGTGATTCAGGGAAAGGCCAGATGGTCAGTAGCGTCATCAGATCGACTTTCTGACCATGCCCGCGTGCCAATTTCATGGCATGTCGGGCAGTCCGGGCAGACGCACCGTAGGACAGGATAGCCGTCCTTGCACCAGCTTGCCTGTCTTCCTCAACCATGACGATATCGTCCAGGTGTTTTTCCAGTTTCGTATTGACCCGCTCCAGCCAGGGATCAATCTCATCAAAGCGCTGGGTGGAAAAACCCAGTTCGTCGTGGAAGAGACCGGTGATGTGATAGCGGTAGCCTATGCCAAAATTGGCCATCGGCGGCACATCCCCGGGTCCATTGCGGTACGGGATATACTCCCCCTCCTTCTTCATAAGACGGTATTCGTGGAGCTGGATGGTTTTGAAATCCGGTAATTCCACCGGCTCACGCATATGCCCGACGACCTCATCCGTCAGCAGGATGACCGGCGTGCGATATTTCTCAGACAGGTCAAAAGCCTTGACGGTCAGGTCAAACGCCTGGCGGACGGAGATCGGGCTTAAGGCAATGATCGGATGGTCGCCATGCGTGCCCCAGCGGGCCTGCATAACGTCGCCCTGGGAAGCCGCGGTGGGCTGACCTGTGGAAGGCCCGAGGCGCTGCACATCCACGACCACGCACGGAATCTCCGCCATGGCTGCATAGCCGATGTTTTCCTGCATCAGCGAGAAGCCCGGTCCACTGGTGGCGGTCATGGATTTCAGTCCGCCCACCGAGGCGCCGATGATGGCCGCCATGCTGGCGATCTCATCTTCCATCTGGATGAATTTCCCGCCTACCTTGGGTAGTTCGCGCGCCAGGATCTCGGCAATTTCTGTGGAAGGGGTGATCGGGTAGCCAGCGTAGAAGCGGCAACCAGCCGCAAGCGCCCCCCAGCCGATGGCTTCGTTCCCTTGCATCAACTTAATCGCCAACTTTTCCTCCAAACTTTAGTAACGACTTAAGTCGTTATTACTTCATTCGTTACTAATCCAGCTTCCTGACCACGATTGCCAGGTCAGGGCAATGGGTATCACAGAAATGACAGGCGGTGCATTTATCCGGCAGCACCACCCGGGGATGGTTCTCTCCCGGATCCATTGCAAGCACTTTGGGTGGGCAGAACTCCACACAGATACGGCAGCCTTTGCACCATGTAGCATAAATGATGACTTCGCCGCGTGGCCCTTTCTTTGCTGGAGCAGGTCCGATGGGGTGCGTATGTGGTTGCGAGGAAATATCAAGCATAGCTACCTTTCGATAGGTCAGTTTTATTAGACTGGATATACATTCTACTATAATAAGTATTTTTATCGGGGATGAAGAATATCCTCATTCCCCTATTACGGCTGTGGTGAAAACACTTATAAAAGGTAGTGATGCGTAAACGAAGAGCCGTCGGCTCATGATTGGAGCCATGGATCGTTGTAAGCGAAAACTGGTCATGCCCCCGTGTGGTAAGCTGGGCCAGTGGTTCAAGCTGATCGCCCCCGCTTTGTTGGACTGTATCGCAAAGCGGGGATATCCAGGCTGGGAAATAAATAGTTCGCGGAGATATGCGCTTAGTAAACCCCTTTGCCGGACTTTTGACGTGGGAGCTTCGTCGAAGCCTCTCAAATAGATGCCGGATCAGATATTCTTGCTACCTTTATCGCTGGTGCAGGGGCGGCTGGAACAGCTTGATTTTTGCGATATAATCAAGTTGTCAGACAACTTCCCCTTTTCCTCTTAGGAGTTCCCCGAAATGACTACGATTGACTTAGCCATCCTCAAAGACCGCCGCCTCCGTGCCATCCAGCGGGCGCGTGAGAAGAATATCATCATCCCCACTTATGCCCAGATGAAAGACCCATCCAAAATCCCTGCTAAAGTGAAGAAAGAGCTTGCCGGGATCGGGTTGTGGGATGTCCATCCACGCAATCTGTTCCGCATCACCTGGCACAACGAGCCGAAGGAAAGTGGCGGCGGGTTTGATGGAGTCAACTATCTCGAGTTGCCCTCCAGCCTAACGGGTGTCCCAGCCCGCATCATTGTTCTGGTCGGCAAGTGGTTCCCCACCGGTGCACACAAGGTCGGTGCGGCTTTTGGCTGTCTTGTTCCACGCCTGGTCACGGGCCAGTTCGACCCGACTACGCAGAAGGCCGTCTGGCCATCCACTGGCAATTTCTGCCGCGGTGGAGCCTACGACTCGGCCCTGCTGGGCTGCACCTCCATTGCCATCCTGCCGGAGGGTATGAGCCGGGAACGTTTTGAATGGCTGGAGAAGATCGCTGGCGAGACCATCAAGACGCCCGGGACCGAGTCGAACGTGAAGGAGATTTTCGACAAGTGCTGGGAGCTGCGCAAGTCCGGCCAGGATCTGATGATCTTTAACCAATTTGAGGAATTTGGCAATTACTTGTGGCACTATGCGGTCACCGGTCACGCCATGGAAGAAGTCCTCAAGAAACTGATGGGACCCAAAGACTGCTACCGCGGCATGGCCTCTGCCACCGGTTCGGCTGGGACGATCGCCAGCGGCGACTACATGAAGCAGCTCTTCCCCGATAGCAAGATCGTCGCCAGCGAAGCATTACAATGCCCCACCTTGCTGAAGAACGGCTTCGGTGCCCATCGTATCGAGGGCATTGGCGACAAGCACGTCCCCTGGATCCATAACACCAAAAACACGGACATGGTGGTGGCCATCGATGACAACGCCGTGGTCAACCTGTCCCGCCTTTTCAACGAACCGGCCGGACGGAAACATCTTGCCACTCGGGGCGTACCGGAAGCGCTCATCTCGCAGCTCGACTTAATGGGTTTTTCCGGCATTTCGAATGTCCTGAGCGCCATCAAGTTCGCCAAGTACTATGAATTGGGCGAAAACGATATCGTCCTGACTGTCCTGACCGACTCGATGCAGCTTTATCAGTCCCGCCTGAAGGAGATGCAAACCGAGTTTGGCGCCTATTCCGAAAAAGACGCCGCGGCGGACTTCGCCCGCTATCTGCTCGGGCAGTCCATCGACAACCTGCTCGAGTTGCGCTATCCCGACCGCCGGCGCGTCCACAACCTGAAGTATTTCACCTGGGTCGAGCAGCAGGGCAAGACCTATGCCGAGATT
>JBEKVG010000268.1:0-4554 GCA_049514195.1 Anaerolineales bacterium
GTTGTAACCGGTTGTTACGACTGGTTCCATTCAGGTCATGTCCGCTTCTTCGAAGAAGTATCCGAACTCGGGGATCTATACGTGGTTGCAGGATCTGATCAGAATATTCAACTCTTGAAGGGGGATGGCCATCCCATGTTTCCTCAGGAGGAACGCAGGTACGTGGTGCAATCGATCCGATTTGTCAAGCAGGCGTTGATCTCATCAGGTAGTGGCTGGATGGATGCCGAGCCAGAGATAGCCCGGATAAAGCCGGACATCTATGCTGTTAACGAGGATGGCGATAATCCCGAGAAGCGTGGCTTTTGTGAAGCGCACGGGATCCAATATGTGGTCCTGAAACGCAAACCGAAAGAAGGACTGCCAAAGAGACAGAGCGTTGACTTGCGAGGTTTTTAGTGTACCAGGCACCGGTAAAAACCAGGAGTGCATGATGTATTATGCAGTAATCATCGCGGGAGGCAGTGGGACCAGATTGTGGCCTTTGAGCCGCAGCAACCGTTCCAAGCAGTCGCTCAAGTTGGTGGGGGAACGTACCATGTTCCAGCATGCAGTTGACCGGCTCGCACCACTCTTTCAGCCAGAACATATTTGCGTGGTCACTCGAGAAGATCAGAGCGCCCTGTTGTCATCACAGGTACCAGACTTGCCCTTATCCAACTTCATCAATGAACCGGTTGGTCGTGGCACGGCGCCTGCCATTGGGCTGGCCGCAGTGCATCTTCGAAATAGGGATCCGGAAGCCACCATGGCAGTTCTGACTGCCGACCACTATATTACCAGCACAGAACAATTCCGCCATGCATTGGAAACTGCCTCCTTTGTAGCCGAGGCTGGACATTTGGTAACCTTGGGGATTAAGCCGGTTTCCGCCTCGACTGGCTTTGGCTACATTCAGCAAGGTGAGAGCCTGGAAATATTCCATGATTTTCCGGTGTTCCGTGTGGAACGTTTCACTGAAAAGCCAGTATTGGATGTCGCCCGACAGATGGTGACAAGCGGCAAGTATTCATGGAACAGCGGCATGTTCGTCTGGCGAGTGGATCGTATCCTGGAAGAATTCCAGAATCAAATGCCCGATCTTTATGCTCAGTTGATGGAAGTGGAAACCGCGTTGGGAAGCCCGGATTACAAGGCCGTACTGGGACAGGTCTGGAGCCGGGTTGCTGAACAAACGATTGATTACGGGGTAATGGAACATGCTGCGGATGTGGTAGTAATCCCTGTCGATATTGGTTGGACGGATGTGGGAAGTTGGGCAAGCCTGGCAGAACTGCTACCTCCAGACCAGGATGGAAATATCTTTGTAGGTCCCTACAAAGAGATTGATACGCATAATACGCTTGTATTTGGTGGGAAGCGACTGGTCGCCACTATCGGAGTACAAGACATGGTGATTGTGGATTCGGAGGATGCCTTGCTCGTCTGTGCTAAGAATCGAGAGCAGGAAGTGCGCGAAATCGTTGAACGGTTAAAGACAAATGGAGATAGCCAATGGCTCTAATTTTATCTGATTGGTTTTAATCATGTAACCCAGTTTTCATTAGCAAAAATCGTAATTGCGTGCACGGAGATTTGCATTGAAAATCAATACTTCCGAATATGACAGATCTGATATCAACCGCTTACTCAAGGCTTTAAACCATCAGGAGCCTGACCGCATTCCGCATCTGGAATTGTGGGTGACCAGTAAAGCGGTTTACGAGTATGTCTTGGAACGCGAGCTGGCATATTCCATTGGGGATGCTGCCGAAGGGGGTCAATCCATCCTGCCGGAAGACGATGTCGAGTTTGCCCTCCGTCAGGGTGAAGATGCCGTTCTGTGTAACTTTAATTGGAGGCCCAACAATTGTTTTAAGAAGGCCTCTGATGGGACGCGGCACTATGTTGACGGTACGATAAAGACCATTGCAGACCTGGCTAATCTGGAACCCCCACCATCTTTAGATGACCAACTTAGATACTTGGAGCGTTATCTCCAGACTTCTCAAGGAACCGGCGTCGGCGTCATTCCGAATCTGACCTCATTCTTTGACAGCACCATGCTGGCTATCGGTTTCACCGATTCCCTTTATATGTTTTACAAGAACCGACCTTTGTTGGAGAAACTCATGGACATCCTGACTGAACACCAGGAGAAGGTGATGAAAGCCATCTGTGATCGGTTCGCCGGCGATATCGCATTGATCATGGTCAATGACGATATTGCCTACAATTCCGGTTTGATGATCCGACCCGAAATGTTTATGGAAATCTTTCCACAGAGGATGAAACGGTTAATCGCACCGGCCAAAGACCACAATAAGTTGGTTTTGATGCATACCGATGGCAAACTGGACAAGGTGCTACCGATCCTGTATGAGATTGGGATCAATGTGAACCATCCTGTCGAACCAGAATCGAACGACATCGTTGAAGTGAAGAGGCAATGGGCTGGCAAAATGGCATTCATTGGAAACATTCCGACCGTTCTGTTGGCGCAAGGCAAGCAGGAAGAGATAGAAGAACGGGTCAGGGAATATTGCATCAAACTTGGACCTGGCGGTGGTTATGTGCTCGGGTCCTCTACTAGCATTATGGATGGTATTCCACCCGGAAATTTCGTCGCAATGATCCAGGCGGTCCATAAGTATGGTCGATATGGGTCATTAGGAGAAATCGTTCACTGATAAGAAAGAACCAAAACGATAATGTTAAAACATCATTTGGCTATCTATCCAAATTAATCTCATAAAAAGGATAACAGAGTATGACAACTCAGGTAAAACCCAGGCAATCGCAATTTATGCGTCAATTCAGAGAGATCTTAAGCCCCATGGTCGCCCTGATTATAATTTATGTGGTGATATGGATTCTCGCGCCGACATTCAGATCGGATGCGGCTTTCGCCAATATATTCGAAAACGCCTCCATTCTTTTCATCATGTGCACCGGTATGACTATTGCCCTGATTGGCGGGTGTTTGGATTTGTCGGTGGGTTCCATCTATGCCCTGGTCTCGGTGGTTGTTGGTCAATTAATTATCTTCTATCACGTATCGGTGCCATTGGCCATTCTGGGCGGGCTGCTTGCCGGAGTGTTGTGTGGAGTGATTAATGGACTGATAGTTACTGGAACCGGTATACCGACCTTAATTGCCACGCTGGGTACCCAACTGGCATTTCGCGGCGTTGCCAATATGATCGGCGCGGCATCGAATATGTCCCATTTCCCAGCTTCCTTCGATATCTTGGGAGCGGGTACGTGGGGACCAGTCATCAACTGCGTCATCGCCTTTGCTTTCGTCTTTTTCATTTTGAACTACACAAAGTTAGGTTTTCAATCTTTTGCCATTGGCGGCAATGAAGAAGTGGCACGGTTGGCAGGCATACCGGTGAAGCGAAACAAGATCATTTACTATAGTATCAGTGGCTTGATGGCCGCCCTGGCAGGGATCGTATATACCGCCCGTGTGGACATGGCGCAAGTGAACCGCGGCACGGGCATGGAACTGTGGGCCATTGCCGGAGTGGTTGTCGGTGGCACCAGTATGATGGGTGGTTCTGGCAGTGTTGTTAAAACCATCATCGGTGTCCTGATCATTACCATTCTGCAGACCGGCATGATCCACCTGCATGTACCGTCGTTCTGGCAGCAGGTGGCAACTGGTACGCTGATCATTGTGGCCGTCTGGCTGGATTTTGTGCAGAGAAGGGCCAGGGAAAAGGCCAGGCGCGCTGCAACTGTTGAAGAAAAAGCTACTTAAACGAGGCAGTGCCAGAAGAAAGTATCTTGACGAAAATCTGAAATAATCTTGAAAGGAGGCTCAAAATCGTGAGATAAAAATATCGGAGATGACACTAAACGTTTTTCAAATCTATCCAATTTATCCTATCTATCTACTTCCAAGGAGGAAGAAATGTTAAAAGGAAAGATGCTCTACAAGCTCTTCACTGGATTGATGGTTGTCGCCATGCTCTTATCTGCGTGTGCATCTGCCAATACAGCCACAGCCACAACCGCCCCGGCAGCTACAACCGCCCCGCCCAAGACTATCACCATTGCCTACTCGGGTTATGCCACCAGCAACGATTACTGGAATGGTCTGGGCAAAGCCGCTGCCGCGGAAGCCAAGGCCAAGGGCGTCAATTTTGTTGACCTGACCACGGAAACCCAGGATGCCAACGCGCAGGTGCAGGCTATTGACACCGAGATCACCGCCAAGCCAGACGCCATCATCATCGGCTCGGTCGATCCGACCGTCTTCAAAGATACCATCGCCAAAGCCAAGTCAGCCGGCATCCCACTTCTGGCTGCCGACACCGCCATCGCTGATCCGTATATCTCCGCCCTGGTCCAGACCGATAACCTGGCCACCGCCACAGCCCTGGGCCAGTACATCTGCAAGCAGCTCAACGGTGCCAAGGGCAGCGCCCTGGTCATGGCCGGCACGGTCGGTCACCAGACCGGTGACGCCCGCCAAAAGGGTGTCGGCGACGCGCTCACGGCTTGCGGTGAGAAGGTCATCAAGCAATATGGTAACTGGGACGAGAACACCGAAGTCCAGATCTCCAC
>JBEKVG010000269.1:0-4542 GCA_049514195.1 Anaerolineales bacterium
GTCGGGGGTAGGTGCTATTTCAGCCCTGGCGATTGGTTGGATGATCATGCAGGTGCCCGAGACACTCATCGGAACGGCTATCGGGACAGCCCTCCTGCCGACCATTTCCGAGCAGGCCGCCCGCCAGGACTGGGAATCGTTCCACCTAACGGTGCAAAGAGCTGTGCGTGTGCTTGTAGCCCTGTGCCTGCCGGTGGCTGCCATCTCAGCCGCGGTTTTGCATCCCCTGGTGCGGATGATCTTTGGTCTGGATGAGGCCGGAACTTCGCTGGTTACCTGGACAGTCCGCGTCTATATGCTGGCATTGACCGGAGAATCCGTACTTGAAGTGGCGGCACGTGCCTTCTATGCCCGCAAGGATGCCATCCGCCCATTGTTGGCTTCATTGATAAACACTATGATCTTTATAGGCGGTGGAGCTCTCATCCTGTTGCGCAGGCCACAATGGGGAGCGCCCGGGATTGCTTTGATCGAAATGGCCTTCACGGTCGAGGCAACCATTCTGCTCGTTTGGCTCAACCGTTTGCTTCCAGCGAAAGTGACTCTTGGCTCTTCGCTCCTGCGCGGGCTGGCAGGTGCAGTGATCGGTGGAGGTGTTGCTTATGGACTGGCTCTCTGGTTGCCGCTCTCAGGGGTAATGTCCAGTCTTCTGGCACTGCCGTTGGGTTTTGCTGCCTGCCTGCCGTTCATTTGGCCGGAAATGCGCTTGTTATTTCACCTGTAAACATGGGGTATAATCGCCCGCATGTCAGAAAACGAATTGAAAGATACACAACCTAATCCAGTCATTACGGAAGCTAGCCCTGCTACAAAGAAGAAATTTCCGGGCTGGCTGGCCATCCTGGTTCTGATTGTACTGATCGTCATTGGTATTTTGGGAGGCTATGCTTCCGGTATGGGCAAGCGCTATTCAGCCGAGAATACACTGGAGACTGGGCAGCTCCAGGAGCAATACCAATTGGGAGTACAGGCTGTTACTGCGGGTCAATATGAAGTTGCCAAACAACACTTCGAGTACGTCCTCCAGAAGAATCCGAATTTTCCAGGCGTTCGGGCCGCTTATACGAACTTGCTCGTGCGTATGCTGATCACACCGACGCTTGCTCCCACTTTTACTCCGACCCTAACCCCTACTCCTGACCCTCGTAGCGCTGATGAAATCTATAAGAATGTTGTTACTCTTCTTTCTGCGCCTGGCGCTGATTTGTGTGCGCGCAATTGGGATGACATCATCACCAAACTTGATTCCCTGCGCAAAGCGGATAAGACCTATCAAGCTGCTCAGGTGGACGGAATGTACTATATCTCCCTGCGTAACCGCGGTGTTTGCAAGATCTACCCTCAAGCCTATGAACCTAATACGTCTTGCCAGAACCTCAACATTAACCTGGAAGGGGGTATCTATGATCTGACCGTGGCAGAACGTTTCGGTACCCTTGATAATGATGCCAGTGCTTTGCGCACCTGGGCGCGCATCTATATCGCTGGTGCCAGTTTTTGGGACCAGGACTGGGTCCAAGTCAAGAATTATTTCTCTCAGGTTATAGCCGCTATGCCTCAATTGTCGGATTCCACTTGCACCACTGCTACTGAGCGTTGGCGGCTGGCCTCCATAGGTTACGCCCAGCAGTTAATGAATAAAGGGGACTACTGCGGAGCCGAAGAACAATTAGATGAAGCCTTCACGATCAATAGTTCGAAAAACGAGTCGTTTTACCCGACTGCCACGGAAGTTCGGCAAATATGCAATGGGAAAGTTTCCGCTCCGTCTACCCCAACGCCTTGAGCAAATATGGTAGGCCATGCTGAAGAATACAAATCACGATAACGCGACGGACGACCGTCGCGTTGTGATAAAGGGGAATATGCAGGTTTATCTGGATCTCGTCCGGGATGGCAAGAATAACTGGTGGCGTTACGTGCTGGCGGTCCTGCTGATCCTGTTCATGTGGCAGATCCTCGGAAGTCTGCCAAGTGTGGCTTTGTTTATGTGGGAGAGACTAAGCGGTGGCAACCGGACTGGCATCAGTCTTGGCGATTCGGCTGGCACAGCGGCTGGTTTTGTGGCACTCATGCTGGCTTCTGTTTTCTTCATGAGCGGGATCTATTTTTCCATGCGGTTTATCCATCGCCGTCCCTTTCGGACATTAATAACTCCTACCCGGGCGATCGCTTGGGGGCGTTTGTTCCAGGGATTCGGAGTCTGGTTTGTACTGGCTGCCTTGATGTCAGTAGTCGAGGCACTCCTTTATCCGGGCCGGTATGTTTGGACTCTGGACATGCGACAGTTCATCCCGTTCATTTTTCTTGTCCTGATCCTTGTCCCCATCCAGACATCTGCGGAGGAGTTGTTTTTTCGCGGTTATATCTTGCAGGGTTTCGGCGTACATCTACGAAATATCTGGGTCTTAAGCGGCATTTCTGGCCTTTTGTTCGGCATCCCGCATCTGTTGAACCCGGAGGCTTCCGTCAATTATCCTCTGTTAGGTCTATATTATTTTGCTTTCGGTTTTTTCTTAGCTTACATCACTCTACAGGATGGACGCCTGGAACTGGCTTTGGGTGCGCATGCCGCCAATAACCTATTCTCGGTCTTAATTGCCAATTACACTGTTTCCGTACTCCCATCGCCTTCGCTCTTCACGATCACCGTCCTCGATGCGGTTTACTCAGTGCCGGCCGCGCTGATCGGGATGGCGATCTTTGTTTACCTGTTTTTCCGACCCTGGCTCTGGAAAACTTCTGTCGAGTAGGTTCTGGGAATATAAAATTGCGTTGTTCTAGCGTGGAGCGTTGTAGAATGAATCCGGTTGGTCAGGGTAGTAATAGATGATATGACGGTTTGGATATAGGCTTGAGAGAGTAGCATCGCTGACCGTATCGTTGTTGCTCCACGCGAAGATGAACGGGGATGTCAACCATGGATCCTCTAATTCAAGCAGGCCGGCATATTCAGTCCAGGTTTTTTGCGTATGGACGATCACCAGGGCAGGGGTTTGAGCACGCGCTTGTGCGGTCAGGAAGGGACTCAGTTGAGCTCTATGGATGCCGTATAGACCGTAGATTTGGTTAAAGCGTGCAGGCAGGTAAACCGTCAGGTTATAGCCAACCAGTACTGCCGTGATTACGCCAACCAGTAAGACACGCAGCTTGTGACAACCTCGGAATTTGAAAGAATCTGTCAGCCAGATTATCCCGGCTGCGCTGGTAAGTGTCAGACCATAAATTCCCTCATAATAGTAACGTGGACCATAGCGGATAACAGTGGCCCAGTAAAAAATGTAACAAATCACAAGACAAATGAAAACCCCCATTGCTTGCCAGGCAGTCCGATTCCGGCGGAACGCCCACAGACCGAATGGTAGGAAGATCCAGGATAAGCCTGCCCATCCGAACAAATCTTTGTTGAGATCAGAGAGCATAGTTCTGGCATTTTGGATGCCAAGCAGCAATGTGTGACCTCCAGGTTCCAGGCCTATACCGGGCCCGAATCCAATTCGGTCGAAATTCCACCAAAGTGTGTAGGGATCAGTAAACGGATTGCCAGTCACGGTATACTGCCAGACCAAAATGAGCGCCCCGACGAAGAGGGCAATCATCCCGATCGTCAGGACTTGCAATCGAATCCTCGTATTTCCGCGCCACAAAAGCACCAGCCCATAAAGGAAAAAAGGCAAGGCTACCCCAATAGCAGTCAGTGGCCTGGTGAGGACCAGCAGGCCCAGGCTCAAGCCAGCCAAGGAAGCCGTCAACCAGGAAGGAATGCGCTTTTTGGGAGTTGATTTTTTCTGAAGCCCTAGGTGGAATATATCTAGCCAGGCGAGAATGAAAATGAGGCTTAGGACCAGCGACAACGGATGAGAATCCAGGGAGCCAGAATTGATAAGGAAGAAGGGTGAGGTCAGTGTGAGCAGCGCGGCCAGTAAACCAGTCAGGGTATTACATACTTTTTGACCCAGTCGGAAGGTTAACCAAACTGCCAGGCCAGCCAACAGGGGATTCACCCAAGTCCGAATTCCAAGCAAGATGCCCAGCGCCAGTACCATGGGCCAGCCGGGTGGGTACTTGGCAAAGCGATGTCCGTTGGCATCCACCACGAATGGGATTTGCATACTTTGGGGTTCGGGAGGAATAGGGGCGGTCAGTTGTCCATGCGCAAAGACTTTCGCCTGCCAGACATAGGCCATTTCATCTTCTACATGGGGAACAGCCTCGAAGACCCGTACAGCAACTAAGTAAGCGGCGGCCACCCCGGCCAGGCTAAAGAAGACAGCGATCCATTCAGCCTTTCGCATAGGTTACCCTTGAAGGTTACCTGGCTGGAATGCCCACCAGATCGTAAGCCATCGCTCCCGTGATCTTCACCGGGATGATGCTGCCAATTTCTGCGTTCCCTTCGGCGATTACCACCCCATCGATTTCCGGTGCGTCCCGATAGGAGCGGCCGATGGCCATTCCTTTTTTGCAACCTTCCACCAGGACATTCAATGTCTGCCCCACAAAGGACTGGTTGATCTGAAGGCTTATATTTTGCTGGAGCTC
>JBEKVG010000270.1:0-4537 GCA_049514195.1 Anaerolineales bacterium
TAAATGCCCTCTCCACCGCCGACCGCGCTATGGGCGAAATGAAAGGGCTGGGCGGAGCTTTGACTAACCCGCATTTGCTCATTCGGCCTCTAACTCACCAGGAAGCCGTCCTGTCTTCGCGCATTGAAGGCACACGTGCCTCGTTGGATGATCTGTTTGCCTATGAAGCCAACCAACTCTCTTTCTTTGAGCCAGGTTCCGATGTAAAAGAAGTGCACAACTATGTTAGAGCCCTGGAGTATGGTCTGGAACAGGTCAATACCTTGCGAGGTAGTCCCGGTTCTAGCACGGGACCGGTCAGTCTGCGCTTGATCCGCGAGGTGCATGCCAAATTGATGGAAGGAGTGCGCGGCGATGTCTGGACCCCGGGGGAGTTCCGCTGTACCCAGAACTGGATCGGCCCTGCAGGTAGCACCCTCGAGACAGCTCCCTATGTACCGCCTCCATTGGACGAAATGCTGGCTTCGCTTGGCGCATTGGAAAACTTTATCCACGAACCCTCTGAGTTGCCGCCTCTGCTCCGCTTAGGCTTGATCCATTATCAATTCGAGGCAATCCACCCGTTCCTGGATGGCAATGGCCGGGTTGGGCGATTATTGATCGCATTGCTTCTTTCAGCCTGGGAGTTGCTGCCACAGCCTCTATTGTATTTGAGCGCTTATTTTGAGAGTAATCGTGCCGAATACTATAACTTGCTCCTGTCTGTCAGCCAGCGCGCTGCTTGGCAGGAATGGTTGATCTTCTTTCTGGAAGGAGTAAGAGTGCAATCCCAGGATGCTGTGAAGAAGATCAGCCTCCTGCAATCACTCCGCGCGGAATATCAGGCGCAAATCCAATCCCGACGTGCTCCGGCCCGGCTCCTTCGTGTCGTCGATTTGCTTTTTGCCGGTCCGGTTCTGACCACGCGCCAAGTGGAGAAAGAATTGCGGATCCCATTCGCGGGCGCGCAGCGATTGATTGACCAGCTTATTCAAATTGGCATCCTGTGTGAGGTCACGGGTGGCAAGCGCAACCGTATCTATCGCTCAGATCAGATTTTTGCGATCCTGGAAAGTGCCTAGCCTTTTTATTACTTGAACCTGATCGACCTCATACCATTACTGCTGACATGATTGTCCAAGCCCCCGAAATCCTCTTTGATGATCAAACCTGGCTGATAGCCGATACGCATTTCTTTCATGAGAATATCGGGCTCTACTGCACTCGTCCAGATGGTTGGCAGGATTTAATTATTCAAAACTGGAATTCCTTCATCAAGCCTAGTGATATCGTTTTTCACATTGGCGATCTTGCCCTCGGTAAAAAGGAAAATATTGAGAATCTCGTCCCTCTGCTGAACGGGAAACTATACCTCATGCGCGGCAATCACGACCGACGCGGCGCAGCCTTTTATCGAAGCTTGGGTATTACACTGGTAAAGGATCCATACTACCTGGACCATTCCTCTGGATTGAGGCTGGTATTCTCACATCGCCCGATTGTCCCGCTATCGCCTGGAGTGTTCAATCTACACGGCCACATTCACAATAACCCAGCTCCAGGGTTGGGACCTTGCCATGTCAATCTAAGCATTGAAGTACGTGAGTATAGTCCATGGCGGCTAGGCGATATTTTGCAGCCCTATCTGGATTCGCGGCATTGATCCAATATACTGAGAATGCCTTTTCGTACATTGTCACTTAATAATGTTTTGTGCCGATTTACGAAACCCATAGTTCATATTTCGGGGGCTCTAAAATATGAAATTAGAATCTGGTTGGTGTTCGGGCAATCTTGAGAATGCATCCACAGGTCAAGATAGGAAAAATGATGTTTGGATTGAGCGCAAAGGAAAGAAACGTGTTGCAGTCATTAAAAAGCCGATCGTAGCTTCTCCAGCAGCGCCTTAACGCGCTCATACGCATCCCTCTGGCGCCGCCTCCTCTCTTCAGGGTCGGTGATATCCTCAAAATCCGCCACCTGCTTCGGTCCCACATTCTCCGGGGAGGCAAACTTTTCAGCAAGTTTTTCAAGCGCTTCCTTGGTCAGCTTGTTCTTGGCAATGGGGTGGAATTCATCCGCCAGCCTGTCTATCCCTCCTGGATAATTCCGGATGCAATAATAGATATCCCAGGCATCTTTTTCCTTCAGCCGGCTTGCCAGGGCCATGGATTTCATGACGATGAATGGGGCAATCGCAGCAACCCTTATAAGTACCTTGTCTTCACCGCCCTCCGGTAGCGTACCTTTCACGGTCACCTCCTTCACTCCGGTGAAGGCCAGGTCACAGCCGCGCGCTTTTCGCGGTTGCATATCCTGTACTCTTTGTGTCCGCCGTGAGCATCCGGTGCCTTTATATTCTCCCTCCAGGAAATCCACTTCCACCTCATAGGTCTTTTCCCCCAATTGCACTTTCCGAAAGAAAATGAAAGGCTGATCTCCTCGCTGGTAGCCACGTGAGAGCAACAATTGGAGTATCGTTTTGTATCCTGCTTCGCCCAACGACCGATGATCCAGGGCCAGGTCCACGTCTATACTGCCGACATGCTTATGTCCCGCTCCGCTGAGTAGCAGTTCCGGTACCCACCCTCCGATAACCACAATTCCATCCTGGCATTCTCCCAAGAGATGGGTTAGTTCCAGCATCACCCTGTAGGCAGCCTCTACCGCTTCGGCGGTGTAATCTGTTCGTTTTGTTACCATGTTTGCTCGATCACCTTTCGAATAGCCTGGGCCGCTTCCTCACCCCGCCCATGATAGTTCATCAGGTCCAGGTAGATTTGCACAGGCGTTGCCACCTGAATCCCGTCCACTTCTCTTCGGTCAAAGAATACGCCTTCATCATATGGAACTAACAAGCTGACATTTTCCCCGCTTTCTACGCGCTTCCAACCAAGCCCGACCAGTAACGCATCCAGGTTTCCATCCACGTATGCGATCGCACGTTGATAACGTACCACCGGGGCAATCCTTGCCGCGCCTGAAAATGCTGTCAGGGCATACCGTATCCCGACCTGCTTGCAGGCCTCAGCCAATAGGTATTCACACTCTGCCACTTCCGCCAATGCGTAATAGCCAAAAACTTGGTTGCGCCGGAAACGGTATTGCTTGGCCCATCCATCAAGGACCATTTCCGGTTTCTCCAGCTTTATTCCGTTTTTCTTGATCTCAATCCATTCACGATCTGTGAGTATTTTCTTGACATTCGCGATCTGACCATAACTGACCTGCGCCGCCTCCGCCAGCGTCTCTGTCTTCCATTCTCGCTTGGGGCCGGTTAATAGCACCCGTAAAATGCGTTCCGCTTTTGCTGAGTACAAAGATCGCAACTCCCTGCGTTCAATGCTGGGGTTCGGCTTTCCTTCACGATAAATATAGACCGTCCCAAAGGAGAGCAGGCAATTGCCGGCCAAATCCAGGTATCCGATCCCATTCTCCTTGCAAATCTTTGCAGCCTCCGGGGAAATATACGGTGCGGTGAAAACACCATAAGTCCCTAATCCATTTCTTATCCAGTCTTTAATTTGTAAAGTGGCTTCGCGTGCTAACCGGGGTTGTCCGCTGGACTTGTACTCAACTAAAATGGCCTGAGCCTCATTTTGTATGCGTAGATCAATTCGTGAATTTGAATCCTCTCCATCTTTGGCTTTGGATTCACTCATTAACTCGAGGAAGGGCACTTCCTTCAAGGTTTCGCGCAAGGCCTCGATCATGGTCTTTTTGCAATTATTGGTTTTCATTATTTAATACCTTTTCAGCATTTGCTGAAAAGCATTATATCAGTGAAAATAGATTTGCACAACCGGTTGTTTTGTGTTTCTTAATCATCCAGCCTCTCGGTGTTGCATTTGTAATTCCATCTTATTCCCTTATGACCCCTAGACCTCTTAGCTCAATAGTTCTAAAATTATAACAGGTTCTTAAGAATTGATATAGTGGCTGTCCTTCCTGCATTGCAGGGCATGGGAGTTGGCCGGGCATTGGTGATATTTGCCGAGAGCGAGGCGAAAAGGCGCGGCTTCCGGTCAATTTACTTGTGTACCAACGGTTAGATGACCGAGAACCAACTTTTCTACCCCAAAATCGGTTACATCGAATATGAACGGAAACTTGATCAAGGATACGATCGAATCTTCTATCGCAAACAACTGTCCTGACCCGCACAAGCCGGAACGAATAAGATTTGAACCGAACCGTACCGCCAGGATATGCAGCCCGCGGTCCGCGCTGCGGGGAAGCGCGTGCTCAAGAAGCGCAAAGTACGCCGGGAATACTTGGAGCCATTCCTGGGATCCATCCTGGTGCAGGCCGAGGCCTTATATGCGGATTGGCCATTGGGGGAGGTTGTCAATGCCAGTTCTGAACAAAGCTCTCCTTATATAAAAAGAATTTCCTCCTTTCATGATTAGAACACGTGTGCTATAATCTGGTCGTATCTACCTCGACAATGTTAGATTAGCTCAAGTATACTGGACCATAAAGCATCGGCATCCAAAAATCATCCATATTTCGATAAAGCCAAAGGAAGGAGCTGCCGATTCGCGCAAAAACGAGTGGA
>JBEKVG010000271.1:0-4523 GCA_049514195.1 Anaerolineales bacterium
CTCCACAGAAGCAGTAGGAACGTGTACAACGCTCCATACCTTCTTCTCGCCCGAATGATAACGCATCAACATGGTTAATAGCTTCCCTAAGTCGAGACGGTCGGTCTTAGCCTGTTTGGCGCGACGATTGACTTCAATGCTGGCCGAATCTACCACCAAGTTATCCACTCCCTGTGAATGCAGGTAGCGATCCAGCCAGAAGCCGTCCCATCCCGCCTCGTAGCAACTGACCACTTGCACATCCTCCGGGAGCCCAAAGCGGTTCTTCGCCAATTGGATTTCCTGCTGGAGGGCGACCAAGTCTCGAGCCGGTATGCTGCGCAAGCGCGGTTTTTGCCCAAACCCTATTGTGAAGCCCAGCAGCCACTGCGTTTGGCAGTTCAAATGCAATGTAAAGGTGCGGGTGAATTGCTGTATACTGATCTTTGGTGGTCGTTTCTGAAAACATAAGCTTCTCCTTCTGTGTGTGTGCTTTGAAGCTTATCAGAAACGACCCTTTCTTTCCTATCCATAGTATAGTATCTAACGGGACTTATTTTGGTCTCTGTGAGGTAACGTCGGCGAGTATAATAGAACGAATTTTGCGGAGTTGACCGAGGCAATTCATACTTGTGAAAACACGAGAGCAGGAGTTCTGGAGCGGAGTTAGAGACGAAGCCCCCATCTTATTGGGTGTGATTCCCTTTGGCTTGCTTTTTGGAGCCTTGGCTATCAGCGCCCACCTGTCCAGCCTGGCTGCACAAGCCATGTCGTCGATCATCTTTGCCGGTGCGGCCCAGCTTATCGCTGCCCAATTGGTTGGTACGGGCGCATCCGGATTGGTGATCCTGATGGTTGTATTCGTTGTCAACCTACGGCATGCCTTATACAGTGCTTCGGTGGCGCCGCATATCCGGCGTCTGGGCATGGGTTGGAAGCTGCTCCTGTCGTACCTGCTGACCGACGAGGCGTATGCCGTTACCATCACGCACTACAACCGGGAAGGGGATTCCGAAACCAGGCACTGGTATTTCCTGGGAGCCGGGCTGACGTTGTGGAGCGCCTGGCAGATCAGTACAGCAGTCGGCATCTTCATCGGCGCGCAGATCTCGCCAAGTTGGCTGCTTGGTTTTGTCCTGCCGCTGACCTTCATCGCCCTGGTTGTTCCCGCTCTCAAGGACCGGGGGGGTGTGGCGGCTGCCCTCGTGGCTAGCGTAGTTGGCCTTCTGGCTTATGGCTTTCCCTACAAGACTGGGCTTTTGCTGGCAGCGTTGACCGGTATCCTGACCGGACTGCTTGTCGAAGGGAGGCCAAAATGAATATCTGGCTGGTCATGCTCATTGGCGGACTGCTTACCTTCGCCACCCGGCTGTCGTTCATCCTACTGCTCGACCGGATTACGGTGCCGGATTGGTTCCGGCGTGGCTTGAGGTTCGTGCCGATGGCGGTCCTTTCGGCGATCATCCTGCCGGAGCTGACCAGTCCGAATGGCAGAATGTGGATTTCTTGGCGCAACCCGCAACTGCTGGCCGGGATGGTTGCCATTCTGGTTGCCTGGAGGACAAAGAACGTCATTTTAACCATTGTGGCGGGGATAGTAGCGTTGTTGATATTTCAGATAGTGCTGGGGATGTTGTAAAAGAAAGTTGGTCGCCAGCGGGCCAAGGATGAGAGGCGCGATTACGAGCATTTTAATCCTCCACCGGCGGGATGATCTCTGTCTGTTCCATGCTGATTATCCTATGCGGAATAAAAATCCCCGATAATACCAAAGTCACTGCAATCAGCCCAATACTGACTGGATACACCATCCCCGGTTCCCTTGTATACAGCACCCCTGCCAGCAGCGGTGATAGCATGACCGCCAGCGAGTTGAAGGTCTCGGCCACGCCATAGGCCAGCCCCATCTGGGCCGGATGGATGAGCGGGCGCACCTGTGCGTAGATCAGGGAGCGCACCGAGCGGTATCCGCCCAGCAGGAAATAGGCCAGCGCATACCAACCCAGCCCGCTGCCCTTCCAAAGTAACAGGGAGAAGGCAGCCACCGAGACCTGGGCCAGTAAAAAGCCTGTCCGGGCGGCGAACTGTCCCAGTAGCAGGGCCAGCAGGGCATTTCCAAAACTACCTACGGAGCCAAGCAAACCAATGCTTTCCAGGGACAGGCCGCGCTCGTTTTGCAGGAAACGCGGCGCCAGCGGCTGGGGCAAGTACATGACGAACATGGCCAGAAAGATGATCCCCAGGAAACTGACGAAGCGTGGATTCTTCCATAGCTTTTCCGGTGGCGCGGCGGGATCATGGACTTCACGCGGTTGGGGATGCAGGAAGAGCAATATCACGGTCGAGACGATGAAGATGCAGGCAGATACCATGTAGGTGGTTCTTAGACCGAAGCGCTCGCCGATCCAGCCGCCGGTGATGGGGCCAAATACCGCTCCCAGGCTGTAGGCGGCCGAGACTAGGGTCATGGCACGCACCGGTGATAGTTTCCCGCGTGCTGCGGTGATATAGCTGTTCATCGGCGAGGAGACAAAGCCGGTAAAGCCATATATTAGCATCCCTGCAACGAAAATGGGCAACTGCCGGGCCAGGGCCATCCCCCAGGTAGCCAGCAGGCCGGCGGCCCAGGCCGCCACCAGCAGGGGCTTACGCCCGATGCGATCGGCCAGGTGCCCAGCCGGGATGTGGGAGACCATCACTACCAGTCCGAACAGGCTGAAGACTGAGGCGATCATCATCGTATTCGCCCCCAGTTGCTGCAAATAGATGGGTTGGAAGTAGATGAACATGCCCTCGCCAATCCCCCATGTGGCGAGGGAGATGGAGAGCAGGATCAGGTCAATGCTCATGAAAGGCCTGAAATCCTTTTGATGAAGTCAGCCGTGGCCTTGAAGACCGTTTCCCGCGTCGGCTCTTCGGTGATGACGTGCCCGCCGCCTTCCACCCACAACATTTGCTTTTCGGGCGTGGTCAGACGGTCAAATATTTGCTGCATGCTGTTCCTGATGACATAATCGTCATCGCGCGAATGGATGAGCAGCACTGGCATGGATATTTTGGGCAGGGACGCGTGCATTTCACTCACCAGGAGTTTCAACTCCACTGCCGAACGCAGCGGGTTCTCCGGATAGGACACGTGCTGCTGGTAGGCAGCCTGGTCAAACCAGCCGCTGCCGGGCACCTTGCCATTCGGCAGATAGGGTTTGAAGCGGCTCAAAATGCGGATGGCCCACAGGGGCAGGGGTATGCTTGGCAGGTCATAAGGTGTGGACATGGCGACCACTCCGCGCGCTGGGAAGGTGCTCGCGGCAGTCAGAGAAAGGATCCCGCCCATGGACAGGCCGAGCAGGAAGACCTGACCGGTGCAGGAGCTCAGCAGGTTATAACCGTCCTCCACCGAGAGCAGCCAGTCCCGCCAGCGCGAGCGGATCATATCCTCAGGCTGGGTGGCGTGACCATTGAGGCGGATGCCGCAAACAGTGTAACCCTGGCGGTTGAGATACTCGCCCAGCCAGCGCATTTCCTTGGGCGTACCCGTGAAGCCGTGCGTAATCAGGCAGCCAATGCGGGCGTTTTCTCCCCGACCGGGGAAGAAGAATGGTTCTGCAGTGGGGATGATTTGGGACATGGGGCCTCGGAACGGGGAATTTTGATTTGTGATGGATGGCACAAAAGATTTATGAACTTGTTCCATTCAAGAGTAATTTGGCTAGAACTAGCGCATCCATGCTGGGTTCATTCCGGCGATCTGTTGATAGACCGGGCAATCCAGGTCGTGTGCACCCGGCAGGTAGCCGGTGCTGAGCAGGAATTCCTTTACGATCTCCCCACCGGTAAAAACGAAGGTTTTCTTGAAGAGCTTTGTCCATTCTTCCAGGCTGAGTGGATGATGAGCCTCAAGCCAGCCCTTGAATGAACCGTACTCACCACGCAGAATCTGGATGCGCCTGGCGTTCTCGATCATCGCGTTGACCTTCAACCGGTTGCGGATGATCCTGGCATCCGCCAGCAGGCGGGCCACGTTCTGATCGCCGTAGGCTGCCACTCGATCCACGTCAAAGCCTTCGAAGGCCTGGTGGAAGGCTTCCTTGCGTTTCAGAATCAGGCTCCAGGTGAGCCCCGCCTGGGCAATCTCCAGGGCCAGGCGTTCGAGTAGGGCAGCATCCTTGTCAAGCGGGAAACCATACTCGTCATCGTGGTATTTTTTGTTTAGCGTATCTTCCGGGTGGTCACGCAGGTATTCGCAGTAGCTGGTCATTTCATCATTCCACAAATTTAGCCCAAGTGCCGTTCGGGTAGATATACTTTGGATCCAGCGGATCAACTTTCAGCGAGACCTCCTTACCTTCTTCCACGGATGCCAGCGACTCCTGCTCGACCAGCCAGGTGGCCTTGGCTTGGTAAACCGGGTTGCCAGGCAAGTGAACCTCGAGCTGCAGCTCGACGCGTGCCATATGGAAGGTGTTGACCGGTCCTAGGTTGACTGAAAGGATCTTTGCCCAGGCCCAGACGGCACGTTCCTGGCGGGTTCGTGGATCGTCCTT
>JBEKVG010000272.1:0-4521 GCA_049514195.1 Anaerolineales bacterium
CGTATGAATATGATCTGCCATTGTGGAATTTCTGGGCGGCTGTTCAACCTTTACCGGCGCATGGTATGGATATGGTTCGTAACGATGGTTTCCACATCTCGGCCGCTGCCTGGACCACGCGTAGCTTCACTGGATTGCAAGCGCTGGATAGTGTCTGGCGTGGATTATTGAAAGCTATTCCCACTCAGGCCGCCACCCAAAGCGTGGCCCTGACTGCCACACCCGGAGCTATTGCAGGCTCAATGCAAAGCTTGGATCCTGCTATTACCTCACAAGTCGGTGCGACCCCTCCAGGCAGTTCGGATCGGATCGTTTTCGGCCTGGTGCAGCGTCAGGGTGATGGATATAGTTATCCGGGTGTGTACTTGCTTAATCTTAGCACACGCCAGACAAGCCAGATCTTTGGAACGGGCGTTCATTTCCAATCGGCTTCACCTGACGGGAAATATCTCTTGGTCAGTGAAGGGTCAGCTCTATACCGCACCAATGGTGATGGGACAAGTCCTCTTCTAATTACAGATTCGCTGTATGCTTTTGGAGACACTGATGCCATTTGGCTACAGAATGATCAGATTGTTGCTGTATTGACCAAATCCGACGGAACAGAAATTTCCATTTTTTCGGCAGACGGCACGCTGGTAAATGAGCTGCCTGATTCAGAAGCAATGCCAATCGACCTCTACCCAAATTCAAATGGCGATTATGTCTATTGGGAGAGCGGCACCTGCACCGCAAGCACAGTCTGCCAGCAAGATGGGGCCTGGGTTACCAACCTGGTCGGTAAGTTAAATCAGGCACTAACCGGAATTACGGGTCCAGCCCTTGCGCCTAATGGGGATCTCCTGGTATCTGGAGCGGCTTCCTCGGTGGCTCAAAATAACCTGGTCTTCGAATCACCGGATGGGTCCAATCCTCATCCAAATCTTTTGCCCGGCAATTTACTGGTAGATTATGCTTGGTCTCCGGCGGGTGATTCGGTTGCCGCAATAGTTGCTATCCGTAGTGATTACTCAGGGAAGGTTTTAGGCAACCGGAACTATCTGATTGACCCGCAGACAATGGCAATCACTGAGTTTCCTCAATCAAACCTGCTTAACCCACGTGTGCTTTGGTCGCCGGATGGTTCATACCTGCTTTGGATCGGAACCCTGCCCAACGATAGCGGTTATGGGATTGGCGCCATTTTAGTCAAACGTGCTTCGATACAGGTTGAGGACTTGGGTACTTCCGTTGGAGGGTCCAGCCAGGATTACCTGACGGTCATAAATGCCGATTGGCTGCCGCTCCCGTGATATGATGGGAGCTCGCAATGATAAAAATTTATGTGGAGGATCTCATGAATGCCGATGAAATGAAAGTCAAACTCGCCAATTATCTGGCAAAGGATGTCATGAGGCAACCGGGCCGGACCATTCAATCCGATGAAGCGCTGCTTTCCAGCGGTTTGATTGATTCATTCCATCTGGTAGACCTTGCATTATTCGTTGAAGACAACTTTGGGGTTCGCATTGACGATTCGGAACTCAATGCATCGACCTTCGATACCCTCGACGGGCTAATCGCTCTTATCCAATCCCGCCAGTAGTATGACGACATTTTCCGATTTACTTAAAAACCACTACGAGAGGACACCCGATCAGGTCAGTATTACCATCCTTCATGGTGGTCAACCTGATCGGCCGGTGACGTATCGCGAAATTATCCACGGGGCCTCTGGCTACGTTCGAACTTACACCAGGAATGGCATCCGGGACGGCGATGTGATTCTATTAATCCTTCAACATGGCATTGACCTGTTGTATGCCTATTATGGCGCTATTTTGCATGGCGCCATCCCATCCATTATGCCGTTCCTAACCGAGAAATTGCTCCCGGAGCGTTACCGGGCTGACCTGGCTGCGCTGGTATCTGTCACCCAGCCGACTACTATCGTCACTTACCGGGATTTTGAAACAGAAGTGCGAGCCGCCCTTAAGCCCGGCAAGGATTCGGTCAAGGCCGTGATCGTCAGTGACCAGGTTGAAGCTGCATGCTTGCCAGATTTCGCCTCCTTTGGCGGCCTGCAGCGCAAGCCGGATGATATTGTCTTGCTGCAGCACTCATCTGGCACTACCGGTTTGCAGAAAGGCGTTGCGCTTTCCCATCAGGCGGTCATCAACCAGTTGGCTGATTATGGAAAAGCCATCCGTCTGAGCGATTCGGATGTGTTTGTTTCCTGGCTGCCACTTTATCATGATATGGGTCTGATCGCCTGTTGGTTGATGCCCGTATTGCTCGGTTACCCCTTGGTCATTATGTCACCCTTCGATTGGATCCGCGCCCCATACCGCCTGCTGCAAGCAGTCTCACGCTACAAAGGGACGCTCTCCTGGTTACCGAACTTTGCCTATAATTTCTGCACCCAGAAAATCCGCGAGCGCGACTTGGAAGGCGTGGACCTGAGCTCCTGGCGTGCCATTTCGAACTGTTCCGAGCCAATGCGCTGGGATTCTCATCAAGCTTTTTTTAAGCGCTTCCAAAGCCTGGGCCTGCGCTATGAGGCCCTGACCACCTGCTATGCCATGGCAGAGAACGTTTTCGCTGTAACCCAGGGTGGAATAGTTGCTCCAGTTGTTTTTGAAGATATCGACCGCGAGAGTCTCCAGGTCGAGAAGGTGGCACGCCCGGCGGTACCAGAGAAACCAGTCATTCGTATGCTCGGAGCCGGGAAATCCATTCCGAATACTTCCGTCAGCATCCTCGACAGCAAAGGTCATCCTTTGCCTGATCGAAAAGTTGGCGAAGTAGCATTAAAAAGCAATTGTATGTTGAGCGGTTATTACCATCGTCCGGATGCGACAGAAAAAGCCTTTATGAATGGTTGGTACCTGACTGGCGATTTTGGCTACCTAGTAAATGGCGAACTCTTTATCACAGGACGCAAGAAAGACCTGATCATTGTAGGCGGAAAGAACATTTATCCGCAAGATCTGGAATTACTGGCCTATGAAGTTCCGGGCGTACATGCTGGGCGTGCCTCTGCCTTTGGAATATTCAATGAAGCCACTGGCACAGAAGATGTAGTCCTGGTGGCCGAGGTGGATACGGACGACCTGGCCGAGCAGCTAAAAATATCCGACCTGATCCGCACTACGGTTACACGTGGTTCGGCTGTGGCTCTTCGTTATGTGCACATTGTGGGAAAGCACTGGTTGGTCAAAACTTCCAGTGGAAAGACAGCCCGTTCTGCTAATCGCGAGAAATTTTTAAAGGAAATGCAGGAGAAAGGTCAGATTTACTAGAAATATTTGCCGGGGGCGTCCTGTTTCAGACACGGATCATTGTCAAAAGCATCTTAAACTTCCCTATAGCCCTGACCGCATGTGGCTCATTGGCGGGCATAATGATACCTTCACCTGCTTTCAATCGATGAGACTTGCCGGAGATAATAATCTCCGTTTGCCCATCCAGCAGGTAGACAAGAGCATCGTAAGGAGCAGTATGTTCGCTGAGTTCCTGGCCCTTGTCGAATGCAAACAAGGTCACATTGCCTCCTTCAGCTTTGGTGACCTGGCGGGAAACGACCGCACCGGTTTGGTAATCAGCCAGCGTAATAAAATTTAGGACTTCGGACTTAGGTGCTGTTGGCAAATTTACCTCCATTTCGTTTAGGGGAATGCTGTATGGTATAAGCGTCGTTCACTCTTGCGAGTTAATGAATAGAAAATTGATAAGGTGCTAATATACGCGTGAATCGGGTTGTACCGGTGACGACTAGCACGACATCCTCTACCCCATTTTCCCCGATGTTCAACGGAATATCTGCAGACTGGTCTGGACTCACCGGGATGATCTGAACCTTCGTCCCGCTCGTTGTGTGTGTAACGAGTCCCAGTTTAAATGTCTGTGGGACTGTATTTTCGATTCGGACAAAACCGCTTGCTTGCCAGGTGCTATCATTGGTCTCAAAATCGGTTGAGTAGTTAATCGACGGAACGGAAATATCATCCACGAGGAAGCCCTCGCCGTTCACAGCCGGGTCAGTCAGGTATTCGAATCGCACGGTTACTTTCTCTCCTACGTACTTTGAGAGATCAACCGATTCATGGATCCAGCCATTGCTCTGCCCGGTATAACCCCAGCCGTAAGACGCGCCGGTTGGGTTGCTGGCAGTACCGGAAGGGGTCGTCAGAATGGTCCAATGCTGGCCGTCAGTAGAAGCTTCCACGTAAACATAATCGTAATCCTTTTCGATATCGTACCAGGTCCAATAGCCCATGCTGACCGGGCCGGAAACGCTGGTCAGGTCGAAAGTGTGGCTAAGGGTCATATCTGACTCGTCGCCTTTGTTCGACCAGTACGCATAATTGCCGGAATGTGGGTCGGCGGGCAGAAGAGAGGTGGATGTGGCACCTTCAAAGCTTAAAGTATACTTTCCCAGGCAATTGACCAGAATGTAGTCCACTCCGTACTGGTTGACTGTCCTCGTGGCCGTATCCGCCGGGCAATTGTTGACCGACTCGGTCGGGCTGGCTTTGGGAG
>JBEKVG010000273.1:0-4520 GCA_049514195.1 Anaerolineales bacterium
CGTGTACCTTCGATATCTACAGCTTGTAGGTTGGCACGCCCGCCCTCGCCTTCCCCCCCGGCCAGATGGTAAACTGCATCCACATCTTTCATGGCAGCGCGCAGGCCGCGTACATCATTCAAGCTGGAAACAGCCACTTCGACAGATACACCGACAGGCAGACGGGGCGTGCGTGGTGAAGGCCGCAGCAAGAGGCGGATCTGTTGGCCGGTTTCGACCAGTTGACGGGTGAGGGAGCGGCCGATGAAGCCGGTCCCACCGGTGAGCAGGATCATTGGGGGAATTATAACTGTATCCACAGCACTTGTTGCAGGCCGGTTTGTCTGTGGCGGGATTTATGCTCCAAAAACCTTGACAAAACTCCCGGGCTGCCTATAATTCCGCCCGATATGGTCGCCACAACCACATTTCGAAAATTCTTAATCCTGCATGGGAACGATTTGTTTTTTTCTTTTAGAGAGCCTGGAAAGGCTCTCTTTTTTTATCAAAATTGCACAATAACAGGACGATGCTCAAACTCCCTGGATTGATCGATCCACACGTCCATCTGCGCGAACCTGGCCAAACCCACAAGGAAGACTGGGATACCGGCACATCTGCTGCTCTGGCAGGCGGCGTGACTATGGTACTGGCCATGCCAAACACGACGCCACCCATCTTCGACGCCAGTAGCCTCGATCTTGCCCTCGAAGCAGCGCATTCCAAGGCACGCTGCGACTACGCCCAGTACCTGGGCGCGGGACCGGATAATACGGAGTGGGGCAGACATGCGGGTCTACCCCTACAGGCTGCGGGGCTGAAGATGTATCTCGACAGTACCTTCGGCCAGTTGCGCCTGGATGACATGATTCTCTGGCAATCCCATTTCCAGAACTGGCCCAGGAATCTCCCCATCGTGGCTCATTCCGAGAGCCGCAGCATGGCAGCCGTCATCCTGATGGCAGCCATTTATGACAGGCCTGTACACATCGCCCATATTTCTCTGAAAGAGGAAGTCCTGCTCATCAAGGCGGCTAAGGATCACGCTATCAAAGTCACCTGTGAGGTCTGCCCTCACCATCTCTTTCTTAGCAGGGACGACGTCCCCGCCATCAGCCACGGGCATCCGGGACGCGGGGAGGTGCGGCCGAGATTGGCCGCGAAAGAAGATGTCGAAGCTCTGTGGGCGAATCTGGATATGATTGACTGCTTTGCCACCGACCACGCCCCGCACACTCTGTTCGAAAAGGATAGCGAGAATCCACCGCCCGGTTTCCCTGGCTTGGAGACCATACTTCCTTTGCTGCTCAACGCTGTACAAGAAGGACAACTAACTATAAACGATATTCTTTCCCGCATGGTCTTCAACCCGCGCCGTATCTTCCACCTTCCCGAACAGCCTGAAACCTGGGTCGAAGTCGATGAGAACGCTATCCATGAAATTCACGCCGCTGAAATGCACTCCCGTTGCGGCTGGACGCCATTCGAGGGCTGGAAGGTGAAGGGGTGCATAACACGTGTTGTGTTGCGTGGGAGAACCGCCTTCGAGGACGGCAAAGTGCTGGTTGAGCCGGGGTATGGGAAAAATGTAAGAGAATAAAAATATGAAACTAGGAGATTAACTATGCCCACCAAACACAATATGGCCCACCTGCCTTTCGGCGATTATAAGACCTCGCCCTGGTACGGAAAGGATATCCTCTCGGTCAAGCAATTCGGACGAGAAGATTTGGAGTATATCTTTGCTGTATCGCACGAGATGCACGACATGGTTGACCACATTGGCACCTTCGACCTGCTCAAAGGCAAGATCCTGGCCAATCTGTTCTACGAACCATCCACCCGCACCTCCTCGTCTTTCACCGCCGCGATGGAACGGCTGGGTGGCTCGGTCATCCCGATCAATGAGGTGAAATACTCATCGGTCTCGAAAGGCGAGAGCCTGGCGGACACTGTTCGTACGCTGGAGTGCTACGCGGATGTGATCGTGCTGCGCCACCCGGAGGTCGGGTCGGCGGCCATTGCTGCCAAGGCCGCCCGCAAGCCGGTCATCAACGCCGGTGATGGGATTGGCGAACACCCAACCCAGGCTCTGCTGGATGCCTTCACGATCCGGGAGGAGCTCGGCCACCTGGATGGTTTGACCGTAACTCTGCTGGGCGACTTGAAACATGGGCGTACCGTGCATTCACTTTCGCGCTTGCTTTCCTTATACAAGGTGAAACTGAACTACGTTGCGCCGGAAATCTTGCGGATGCCTCCTGTATTGATTGATGAACTCAATGCCAAGAAAGTCGAACAGGCCGAGTACTCCACCCTCGAACCCTGCCTGCCCGAGACTGATGTATTGTACGTCACACGCGTTCAGAAGGAGCGCTTCACCGACGAGGCTGTCTATGAATCCGTCAAGGGCGCTTACGTGATCAACCCCACGGTCCTGAAAGCCGCCAAGGAACGCATGATCGTGATGCACCCGCTACCGCGGGTTGGCGAGATTTCCATGGAAGTGGATGATGACCCACGGGCCGCATATTTCAGGCAGATGGAATATGGGTTATACGTTAGAATGGCTTTGCTTGCGATGGTACTTGGAAAAGCGTAAATGGAAACCTTCTTCTCTTTTCTTGCCAAACGCGTGGACGATTGCTCGTCCCAGCTGTGTGTCGGACTCGACCCACATCCATCCGATTTACCCGCTCCGACGGCCGAAGCGGCACGCGATTTTTGCCTGCGTCTGGTCAAGGCGACCGCTCCCTACGCGGCGGCCTTCAAGCCCAATGCAGCTCTCTTTGAGCTCTACGGGCCGGATGGCTGGGCTGCATTGAAAGATGTTATCGCGGCTGTGCAGGCTGAGTCCGACCGGCTGGGTTCGATGATCCCGGTCATCCTAGATGCCAAGCGCGGCGACATTGCCTCCATCGCCGAAGCCTATGCCAAATCAGCCTTTGAAAATCTTGGCGTCCATGCCATCACGCTCAACCCATATCTCGGCAAGGACTCGATTGATCCGTTCCTGGTATATAAAGAGAAAGGTGTCTTCCTGCTATGTAAAACAAGCAACCCTGGCGCGGCGGATTTGCAGGACTTACCCGTGGGGTTGGACCTACGAGTCCAGCCGGCTACACACACAGGTGTGCCCCTACACGTTTACATCGCCCATCTGGCCCAACAATGGAACACCGGGAATAACATTGGCCTGGTGGTCGGCGCGACCCAGCCTGAGGCGCTGAGGCGCGTCCGGGCTACCGCGCCTGATTTATGGTTCCTTGTCCCTGGTGTAGGAGCGCAGGGCGGTGACCTTGAATTCGCGCTCAAAGCCGGTCTGCGGGCAGATGGGAAAGGCCTGCTCATCAATGTCTCACGCAGTATCGCACGTGCTGAAAACCCGAGACTGGAAGCGGCGAAGTTGAGGGATGAGATGGCACAGATAATCAGAGAGCATAGAGCGGAGAGTAAAACCAAGCCTATATCGAGCAATGTCCCAAATTCACATGGAACTATTCTCTCTTCCCTTGCCGACGGCCTGCTTGAAGCCGGCTGTGTCAAGTTTGGCGAATTCACGCTCAAATCCGGGTTGAAATCCCCCATCTATGTTGACCTGCGCCGGCTGGTTACCTATCCCCGGTTGCTGGAGCAGGTGGCAAGCGCCTACCTGCCTGTGTTGGAAAGCCTGGAGTTCGACCGCCTGGCGGGCCTGCCCTATGCGGCCATTCCCATCGTGACGGCGATCAGCCTGCAGGCCGGGTATCCGGTCATCTACCCACGCAAGGAGACCAAGGCCTATGGTACAAAAGCCGAGATTGAGGGGGAGTATCAAGCTGGGGAAACTGTCGTGGTGGTTGACGACGTTACCACGACGGGTGGAAGCAAATTTGAGGGCATCGAAAAGCTGACCGGGGCCGGGCTGAAGGTAAAAGATGTGGTCGTGCTGATCGACCGCCAGTCTGGAGCAAAGGAAGCGTTGGCCGAGGCGGGTTTCCGCCTCCATGCAGTTCTGACCATCACCGAATTATTAGATTATTGGGAAAAGACCAGCAAGGTGGATAAGGAAAAGCTGGCACAGACGCGGAAATTCTTGTTACAGAACCCGTAGGGAGGAGAATATGCAGGGTCTAGCGATAAACGTCGAGGTCCGGGTTGTATAAATTATTCCGTCCATTGCTTTTCAAGCTTAGCCCTGAAACTGCCCATCATCTGACCCTGCAATTGGTTCGATTGGCAGGACTCCTGCCACCATCACGCTGGTTGTTGGAGCAGAAATATGCCGTACCCGAGAAACCGGTGAAAGCATTTGGATTGAAGTTTAAGAATTCCCTTGGATTGGCAGCGGGTTATGATAAGGATGGCATCGCTATACGTGGATTGGCTACGCTGGGCTTTGGCCACATCGAAATAGGAACGGTCACGCCTTACCCTCAATTTGGCAACCCTAGACCACGCATTTTTCGATTGGTTGAGGATCAGGCTCTTATTAATCGTATGGGTTTTCCAAGCTTGGGGGCCTCAATCGTAAAATATAATTTACAATCTTTTAGACATCA
>JBEKVG010000274.1:0-4515 GCA_049514195.1 Anaerolineales bacterium
TGATAAAAATTCCCCCCGTAAAGGCAGAGATGACAGTTTGCGTTACTTGCTGGTGGTCGGGTGTAAACAATGTTCATTATACAGAAAATACCCGGGCGCAGAATCGACTCCTTTTGGCGGCATGAGTCCCACCAGTCGGGTGCACGCTGTGTTAGCTGCCCTTGCCAATTACAGTGCAATCATATATTACTCTTGACCCGTCCGGTACACTCCCGAAGACAAACGCTCGTAAATTACTGGTTTTCAGATCCTCTTTGCTCCGCCCCCTATAAAACCCTCCAACACCTTTCGTAGCTGGAGACAGATTAGGCATGTCTATAACCCAATATACAGCCCAGACTGATTCGCCGCTCAATAAATCATAAGAGCCTATCAGTTGAGTACCTGTTTTGTTCTTGCCCGGCCAACCTGTTAATGGTGTCATGGGCGAGATGAGTATGATGTCGATCTCGGTTGCACGCGGTGGCGGACAATTTGGTATCCAACTAATGTTTTTACCTGGATTAATAATACGTGACGTTACTGCTGAATAAGGTGTAACGATGCGATACGCTAGGGTTACACCTGTGGCAATCGGTTTTGGTCTAGACCACTTATCCATGAATCTGTCTTTTTGTGATGGGACGATTCCCTGAACATCGGTTTCAAAAGTCGTCTGGCTGTAAGCTACCTGCCAGTTTCCAGATTGATGGAGACTAACTTTGAGAGTTCCACCAAGCTCGCGGCAGGCAAGGTAAACATCTGACGTTATTGAGGGAGTCCAAAGCTTCCAAGACGATGCTCGGTGTCCTTGTCCATCTGTAATTCCAAATCGAATAGCTTTTTCTGGCATGTTATTTTGGTAACTAATGATTATAGGTTTAATGAGGCGGGAGGGCCGAAAGTTGAAAAGGCGGTAGAAAGTGCCACCGTATTAAACCAAATTGAACTAAGCCGCATGAAAGGGTACCAGAGGCCAGCGCTTTGGGGATTGAATCACATGTAAGTGCACTGGAATACCCACAATAGCGACGATATATATGATTGTACACTCTTCCGGGCCTAGACTCCAGAGACCCTGCCCTTATCCTGCAGGCGCCAAAGCTGGATCTGGAAGCGCTGCGTGTCCTGGCAGCCGATTACACGGCGGCCTATAATTTCCTGTGTTCCAAATTCGGCAGACACTAAACCGGCGAGATTTTATTCCAACGGTCAATTGCACTAGCTCGCTTATGGGCTGTGGCAATATCGCTTCGTTCGATGTCAAGGTAGTAGTTGACCATGTCAAGTGAACCATGTCCAAGCAGCCGTTGCAGAGTGAAAATATCGCCTCCGTTACGGAGATACCAGAGGGCGAAACTGTGACGGAAACGATGAGGATGGACATTTGGCACCTTGGCCCGCTCTCCCAGCCGGTCCAGGAGCATACGGGTAGACACAGGGGACATGGGGAACAATCGGTCAGACGGATCACTGTTCTGAAGTCGGGCAACATACAACCAGACAGCACGCCGGGAAGTTGCTCCCAGAAGAACCACACGAGGTCTGGTCTTCTTCCCGGTCCCAAAGGGAGCCACAATGATCTCACCAGTCTCATAGTTGACATCCCCTATGGTGAGCCGGAGAGCCTCGCCCAGGCGCAATCCGGTATCCAGCAGAGTCAGGATAAATGCTTTGTCCCTGTGGGCCGTGGGACGCCGCTGGCGGTACACGTGGGACGATCCGTTATGGGCCTTGTCGACGGTATACTCGCAGGCTTTCAACAGGCGCCTGATCTCATCCTCACTGAACGCCTGAACGTGTGGGCGCTTAAAGGATGGCCGGGGCATCTTAAGATCAGGACGAGGCACGCCCAGTTCGTCGTTTGCCCAGTGGAATAAGGATCGGACACCTTTCCAATTCAGATCCACACTGGCCGGCGCCAGGGGCGAGGTATCACCGCTGGGACGCACTGGCTTGTAATCTTCCCGCAGCCAGTTGATATAGCGTTTCAGGTCATCAGGCGTGACCTCTGTAATTTCCTTATCCCCCAGGAAGTTAATAAGATTGTTGAATACGAAGTGATACGCATCCAACGTTTTCTTCGAATAAGTGGTAGTCTTATCGAAGAAGTACCCCTCAATACATTTTGAGATCAACATAGGCTAGGTAACTCCTGTTTTCAGACAAGTATGACCTGGAGTACTGTAGCCTACCCCTCCTTCAAGGGTAAGATAACTCTTGAGCGGGTGATGGGACTCGAACCCACGATATCTTGCTTGGGAAGCAAGCGTTCTACCACTGAACTACACCCGCATTGGACGGTTGTTTTTGCCGTCATTTTTATGTATGAACCGCTCCTTATTTAGGGAGGCAAGAGTTCATAACTAGTATCAATAAGTATCCTTGAAAATCACTAAACCGTCAAGAGAAATAATTAAGTTGTTAGCGTTTAATAGTAATGTCCCCTTTGCATACAAGTTAGAATGTCCCCTGTGAAAGGGACATAGAAATGGACCTGCTAACCATGAGCAAAGAGGAACTGAGTCGTTTGGAAGTGACGGAGCGTTTGGACGAGAGACGGATGAGGCAAAGAACAGCCGGAGAGGTCCTGGGGGCATAGGCGCTAACTTAAGGTTAGTGGGAGAGGAATGAGCCTCTAGGGTATGATGTAGTTTGTCCAACAACATACACCCTGGAGGCTCAAAATGAAGTCTAGCACAAAAGGTAATTTGATGGGAGATAGGAGTGTCGATATAGTTGGGGAGGATTGGGAACAGATAATAGCTTGTATACCAGGCGAGATTGACCTTGAAGCGACTGCGCAACAAACCAAGGCTCTGCAGCGGAGGCGAGAGATTAAGAGTGGGGCTGATTTACTTCGTATGGTTCTGGCTTATGCGATCTGCAATTGATCGTTTCGGATGGTTGGGGTTTGGTGCAAGATCATTGGTATGGGGAACCTATCTGATGTAGCAGTTCTGAAACGGTTACGACATTGCCAGGCTTGGTTAGGGAAGTTAATCTACCACATTCTGCAAATGCGACGGTTACAGGTGGTGCACCAGCCAGGGGTACGTTTGCGGATCATGGATGGGACCGGGGTAAGTAAGCCAGGTAGCACAGGCACCGATTGGCGTCTTCATCTGAGCTTGGATTTGGGTCACCTGTGTGTGGATGGTGTGGAAGTCACCGATGCACAATGTGGGGAAACCTTCAAGCACTGTCCGACCCAAGCGGGCGACATTCGCATGGGTGACCGGGGTTATGCATTTTCTGACAGTATGGGGGTGGTGTTGGCTGATGGCGGGGGATTAGTGGTACGTATCAACTGGCAAAGTGTGCCTCTAAAAACATCAAATGGCCAAAAAGTCGATCTGATCGCCGGTTTGCGAGAGCTGAATGGGGCATTCGGGGAGCAGGAAGTCAGGTTCAATACCCCTCAAGGATGCTTTGCATTGCGCCTGATCTTGTCGGCCTTGCCCCAAGCAGCCGCTGACAAGGCTCGTCATCGCATCCGCAAGATGTATCGCAAGAAAGGCAAGACGCCGGATGAACGCACTTTACTGGCGGCAGGATTTGTGATGCTGGTGACCAATTTGTCGGTGCTCGAATGGCCTGCCAGCAAAGTACTCCAACTATATCGAGTGCGTTGGCAGATCGAACTACTGATCAAACGATTGAAAAGTATTCTGAATCTCGATTACCTGCGCACACTAGACCGCCAATTATCGCAGGTCTACCTGCTTGGCAAGCTGTTAGCAGTGCTCCTGATTGATGAACTCATCCACCAAACCCAAGTGCGCTGTCCAACCTGGTTTACCAGCTTGGAACGCCCGCTCAACTTGTGGCGCTTGACAACCCTGTTTTTCGAGCAACTCCGCCAGAGTGTGCAAGGCTACATTACCCTTGCAATGATCTTGGATGTTTTACCACATTTAGCTCGCCTTTTGTGCAATGCTCCGCGTAGACGATTGAGTCAACTTGCCCAGACCAGAGTCATTCTTCTTGGTCTATCAGGTTGCTAATCCGCTTATCACCATGCTCCAGTTCACTCTTAAGTTAGCGCCTATGGGTCCTGGGGGTGAGTGTCCGGCAAGTGAAGCGTTTGTTGCGAGCCTATCGTTGCGAGGGTGCGGCCGGGTTGGTATCGAAGCAGCGCGGGAAGCCGAGCCACCATCAACTGGATGCGGAGACGGTGCAGGCGGCGCTGGATCTGCTAAAGGGGCGATATGCAGACTTTGGACCGACGCTGGCCCACGAGAAATTAGTGGAGCTAGAAAGGTTGCAGTTGTGTTTGGGGAGTGTCCGCAAGCTCATGATCGAGGAGGGGATCTGGAAAGCGAAAAGAGCTCGGAAGGAGGCGAAGCATCCGCTGCGGGAGCGTCGGGCTTGCTATGGGGAGCTGGAGTAAATGGACGGGACGGATCATGACTGGTTCGAAGGGCGCTCGGAGCGTTGTACGCTGCTGGTCATGATCGATGATGCCACGGGGCAGTTGGGAGCCTTGTCTTTTGTGCCGGAGGAGAGTTTCTTCGGCTACTGCAACCTGCTGAG
>JBEKVG010000275.1:0-4515 GCA_049514195.1 Anaerolineales bacterium
ATTTATGTATGAGCGACTATTATTATTTAGAGAACTCCTCAATGAACAGGGAGGCTTCTTCTTGCATTGTGATTGGCATAAAAGCCACTTGTTAAGATGCGTACTGGATGAAGTTTTCAGCCCGGCTAATTTCAGAAATGAGATTAGTAGAATCAAATGCAATCCTAAGAATTTTGAGCGTGAAGCATTTGGAAATATCCACGACACAATTTTGTTTTACAGTAAAGGCGATAGAATTACTTGGAATGACCAACTTGAAAACCTGGAATCTGAAGATTTAGAACGATTGTTTACTAAAACTGATGATCATGGCCGTAAATATACGACTGTGGCTCTCCATGCAAGGGGAGAGAGAAAAGGGCCAACAGGTAAACCATGGAAAAGCGTCGCTCCTCCTGCTGGTAGACATTGGGCTTATGTTCCAGAAGAATTAGACCGTTTGGATAACGAAGGATTAATCGAATGGTCGTCAACAGGTAATCCAAGATTGATACTCTATGCGGATAAAAATGAAGGACGAAGAGTTCAAGATATTTGGACTATGAAGGACCCCATATATCCTGACTATCCCACAGAAAAGAATCCCAACATAGTTGAAAGATTAATATTGACATCATCAAATCCTGGCGACATTGTTCTCGATTGTTTCCTGGGCTCCGGCACCACCGCCGCCGTTGCTCAAAAGCTTGGTCGGAGATGGATCGGGGCGGATATCAACAAGGGTGCAATCCAGACAACGATCAAACGGCTGCAAGGGGTGATGGAGGAACAGGCGATCCTCGCTTCCCAACCTCTTCTCCTGAAGGGAGAGGGGGAAGCTACACCAGTGCCGGCGCAGATAGGGTTTGCGGTGTACCGGGTGAATGATTATGACCTACAAATCCAGCACAACGAAGCCTTCAACCTGGCAGTCGAGCACCTGGGCATGACACGGATTAAGACTGACACCTTCTTTGATGGTACAGTGGGGAAAAAACTGGTCAAGATCGTGCCATTCAACCATCCAATCACGGCGCTGGATCTGGAGGAAGTGAAGAAGGAACTGGGCAACCGTACAGACGAAGAGCGGGATATTGTGGTGGTCGGGCTGGGCAAGGAACTGGCGGTGGATGCCTGGCTGGAAGAATGGAATAAGGTCCGCAAGCAAGGGTACATTCCCAACAAGATCGAGGTGATCGAATTGCGATCCGATCCCAAATATGGCGGATTTTTCATGCATGAACCCGCGCAGGCGAAGGTCTCCTTCAAGTGGGAGGAGAAAGGTGTGCAAGTCACAATTGAGGATTTCATCTCGCCGACTATCCTGGAACGACTGCGCCAACAGAACAAGGACAATGCGCTGTTCCAGCCACAGGTGAGCGATTGGCGGTCCATGGTGGATAGTGTGATGATCGATGCGGATTATGACGGCCATGCCTTCAACATCACGCTGGCGGATGTGCCGGAGAGGAAGAATGATCTGGTGGAGGGGAAATACCTGGTAGAGGTAAAAGAGGGGGCGATGGTGGCGGTCAAGGTGACGGACATGCTGGGGGAAGAGGTATTGGTGGTGAAGGAAATATAGAGTAATAATTTACGAGTAAATGGAAGTCATTCAGGCAATCACCGGCGGGGGCGTTCAATATTCCCTGGAGGCCGTCGGGAACGCCACATTGCTGCGGGAAGCCGTTGATTGTCTCACGCTCACTGGGATTGCCGGCCTGATCGGAGCCGCTCCCGTGGGCACCGAGGTTAAGATCGACATGAACAGCATTCTCTTCTGCCGGAACCTGCGCGGCATCGTCGAAGGGGATTCGATGTTGAAGATTCGGAAAAGGGCAGGACGCTGAAGGCGATCGTAACGATGTAGGTGTTTCCTGTCGGATAATCGTCCTTGGGGGCGGCCGAGGGATTCTTTGAGACGGCTCATCCATATGCCCTGCGCCCCGCACCCCGCAAATACACGGGGCAGGCAAAGCGCCCTAACAAAGAACGTCACGTGTGCCTGCGGCACAGTGCAGGCGGGACAGGCGGCGGCGGAACTGCGAATACTTGGTTAACCTCGGTCTATCCAATCATATGCGAGACCACGTCCACGTTCCCAAGTTATTCAGGGACCAGTATGTATCCAAAAGGATACGATGGTGATTGTGTTCTTCTTCAGATAGTCTAATAAACATTTTAATGCCCTGTGGATCAGTAGTTTGACCTGCCAAGTCGGCGTACGCTTTTTCCGCCTGTTTCTCGAGATCCATGGCTTGCACAATAATGGTCATTACACTTTTTGTGCTAGGTTCTTGGGCGGCTTTTATTTCGAATATCGGTGGGAGCGGAAATTCTTTCCCTTCATAATTAATGAAATCGTCTTTTTCCTTCAGGGAATTTTCCAGAACAGTTAACTGTTCATGTTGTCATTTTTTCTCCTATTCTTTTTGCGGCTCGTGCAGTTTTAGCAACAAGTCCCAGGCGTTGAGACTGGCGTCCCAGAGCAGCAGGATCGTGACCGGCACGAACCAGTACAGGCCACCAGTCATTCCCAGAAGCACCGTCGCCGCAATGACCAGTATCGTCAAAAAGCAAATGGCGGGAATGGCAAAACGGAACACCAGGCTGCCCCTGCCCCATTTGCGTGAGCGTTTACGCCGAGCATCCAAAAAATGTCGCGCAGTGACAAATAACAAAATCAAATCAATTCCCAGCATCGGCAGGCCCAATCCGTGCGGCCCCTGGTCGGGAATGACGAAGAGTAAAGCGAACATAACCAGGCAGATAAAGCTGGTAAAGGTTTGTGCGGCTAGAGCACGCAGGTCCGTGTTGGCTTTGCGTGTGATCATACCCGCGTTCAGCGATAGGCTGACAAACAGCAGCCCCATTAGCGCAGCGGCTGCATCACCGATGACGTGATAATAATCGTGCCAACCTTCCACAGCTTGCTTGAATGCGTTCATTTCATCCTCCTATATGGGTTTCGGGTGCGACCTCCAACGCCGGTTCGTGGTCGGGCAGGTCCACTTCCACGCGTCTGAGCCGCGGGACGTTCAGGGCGATGATCGCCGTTGCTGCGATGAGCAGCCCCACCAGACTGAACATGACGCCAACACCGCGCTTGGCGCCCACACCGAAGATGGGGCCAAGCACGCCAGCCAGCGCGCCGCCGGGGGCCATGGCCGGCTTGAAGATATAGTCCGTCAGGGGCGCGGCCAGCAGCGGCGCGACCAGGCTGGCAGACATGGAGATGGTGCGGCGGAAAGCGAAGACCCGTCCCTGCAAGTCGGGCGCCACCTTGACCTGCCAGATGGCCTGGCTGGCGGCATTAATAATGGGGCCACAGAACATGGCGCCAAACCCGCACACGGCCAGCAGCGGGATCGAAACGCGCAGCCCGGCGGCAACCAGGAACAGGCCGTCCAGCAGCGCCGCCCCCAGCAGGGTGAAGATCTGGCGCTTGCTACCGCCCCAGGCGCTCATCACAAGTGTACCAGCCAGCATGCCCACGCCCATCAGGGTGCTGAGAAAGCCCAGCGTACTGGCGTTCCAGTTATCCAGGATCAGCGGGGTGATCAGCGGGCCGATCACACTGGAAAGGAAGTTGTAGGCCATGAACAGAACCAGCAGTGCCAGCAAGCCCCTGCGGGCGATGATGTAATCCCAGCCAAAGCGCATTTCCTTCCAGAGCGAATTTGCCTCCCTTGCCTCCTGGACGGTGCGGGCAGGGCTGGGGATGCGCACGAACAGCAGCATCAGCAGGACGGAAAAGGCGTAGGAGGCGAAGTCGATCAACGCCATGTTGCCCAGCCGGATGGTGACATACAGCATACCGGCCAGGGCCGGCCCGGCGATGGCTGGCAGTGCGTCGCCCAGTTGCGTGAAACCGCTGGCGCGCCCGTAATGCTGCCTGGGCACCAGTAGCGTGGTGGCAGCGGATAGGGACGGCCACATAAGCGTCTGGAAGGAGGCCATCCACAGGTTGACGGGTATCACCATCCAGACCTGCAGGTGGTGCGTCACGTAGAGGCTGCCAGCGGCCAGCACCGACAGCCCGGCGCCGAAATCGCTGACGATCATGGCGGTGCGGCGGTTCCAGCGGTCGGCAAAGACGCCGGCGAGCGGGGAAAGCAGCACGTAGGGCGCCATCATGGCAACCTGTGTCAACGCCAGCAATGACACCGAATGGGTCTGTTCGTAGACCCAGACCCCCAGGGCGAAGCCGGTGAGCTGGCTGCCGAGATGCGAGACAAACTGCCCGCACCAGATGATGAAAAAGGTGCGTACTCCGTGCGCAGGCTGGGGTTGGTTTGTCATTTTTATGTTACTACGGCAGCAAGGCTGTCCCCACCAGGGCCAGGCCTCCCACGATGAGCAAGGCCGGCCAGAGGAAACCGCCCGCCAGGTTGAGCAAGAAGATCAGCGCGAGGATGGTCAGCAAGATGCCCACGGTCGAGGAAGCGGCCGCACGGCGCGTCAACCGGCTAGCATCCTGATAGCTGTCCCAGGCAGCGATAATGCCCAGCGCGCCTTTGCCAGCGCGCCTCGCGG
>JBEKVG010000276.1:0-4494 GCA_049514195.1 Anaerolineales bacterium
CATAAGTGTTGAGAACAATAATGTCGTCTAGCCTATAGAATGTTCGGTGGTTTCGTGCTATAGTATTGACAAGAAACCTCATTCAAAAGGAGTGACTCATGTCAGAGAATTATGCAGATATATCAAAAGCCATTGTGGAGGGGGAAGATGTGAAAGCCACCGAGCTGGTGGAGGAAGCCCTGGCGGAGGGTTTGCCGCCGCTGGACATCCTGAACCAGGGCGTGGTGGCCGGCATCAACAAGACCGGGGAACTATGGGCGGCCAATCAATACTTCCTGCCGGACGTGATCCTCTCGGCGGATGCCTTCAAAGCCGCCATGATCCCATTGGAGCCCAAGCTCAAGGCCAGCCGGGGCGGTCAATCGATCAACAAGTTCGTGATCGGGGTTGTCCAGGGTGATATGCACGACCTTGGCAAGAGCCTGGTGTGTGCCATGCTGACCTCGGCCGGCTTCGAGGTCATCGACCTGGGCATCGATGTCCCCAAGGAAAAGTTCATCGAAGCGGTGAAACAATACAAACCCGCCATTCTGGGCCTGGGAGCATATATGAGCACCACCATGCTGGAGATGAAGGATGTCATCGCTGAGCTGAAGAATCAGGGTTTGCGGGATGGATTGAAAGTCGTGGTCGGCGGGGTACCCACCAGCCAGGAGTTTGCTGATGAAGTGGGTGCGGACGCCTGGGGCAAGGATGCTATGCTGGCCATGCAAAAAGCGCTTGAACTGGTAGGAGGTCGAAATGGCTAATCCAACTCTTGAAATGGTGCACGGGATGCTATATGGCAAAGGCCTGCGCTTCGGCCACCCGAGTGGACTGGCGCGCATCATCGCGGCGATGACGGGTGATCACGCCGATGTGATCCCGTTTTTTGGGCCGCAGATCCATGATCATGCGATGACGGTCGCCAAGGTCCCGGCGCGGCTATACTACTGGAACGCGGAACTGCTGGTCGATGTCCACCTGGCGGTCGACCGATGGTATAGCTTTGATTCAGACACGATTGTTGCCGACGCCTACAACTTCGAAGTTGAGGCGCTGGGCGCCAAAATGATCTACAGCGATAACGCCATGCCCACGGTGGATGTCAGCCACCCGCTGATCGCGGAGGCGTCCGACCTGGACAAGATCGGGCCATTCGATCCCTCCAAGGGTCGCATCCCGATGGCGATCGAGGTTGGCCAGCTCTTCTTGAAAAAAGCTCCCGGACCGTTTGCCGGCGGTTTCTTCTGCTCACACTGGAGCCTGCTCTGCCAGGCGATGGGCTATCCCAAGGCGGTGCGGGCCTTGAAGCGCGACAAAGACTTTGCCACGGCGCTGTTCGACTGGGCGAACGACCGCGTGCTCTTCCCCTACATGCAGGCCTTTGCCAGGGTTGGCGTAAAGAACGCAAACGGCGCCGACGCCTGGGCGGCCTTCCCGGACCTGACGCCTGAACTGATGGATGAGTGGGTAGTGCCCTATGCCCAAAAACTTCGCGAACGGTGCAAGAAGGAGCTGAGCATGACAGTCGCGGCGGGTACGGCCGCCGGGGATTATTGCGAAGAGGATCCCGCCAAGTTCGATAAGGCCATAATGTTCAAGTGCTGGGAGGCTGCGACTAAGACCATGCCGCTGAATGTTGCCTTCTCAGGCATGGGCCGCACACAGGATTGGGACATGACCTGGCTGCGGGAATTTGCACTCCAAAAGGGTAAAGGCGGGCATCAACTGCCCATCATGGCCTCGCTGAATGGACGCTTCATGCGCGACAGTACGCCTGACCAGATTGTCGCCAAGATCGCCGAGTGGATCGACCTCCTAGGCCGCGATGGGCGGATGCTGGTCTTCGTCGGCAACGTCCCGGCCGACACCCCGCCTATAAATATCCACACTGCGGTAAAAGCCGTCCATACGCTCGGCAAATATCCCATTGCCGCCGACCTGTCATCGATCAAGATCGAGCCACCTGCATTCCAACCCTTCGATGAGTGGCTGAAAGGCCAGCCGGAGGCGGACATCATCTTCAAAGTGCGCGAATGGAAGCCTGAGAACAAGTAGGTCTTTGCGTGAGCACGGTTTTGCAGGGGCGCGGCAGCCCGATCTCTATCAGCCCGGATGAACCCGCGCGTATCATCGGGGAGCGCATCAACCCCAGCGGGCGTAAGAATCTCCATCAGTCCTTGCTGGATGGTGGATGGGATTATGTCATACGCGAGGCCATCAAACAGGTTGAGGCCGGGGCAGACATTCTGGATGTCAACGTCGGTGGGAAGGGCATTAACGAGGCTGTCGTATTACCCGAGGCCGTCGAACGGATTGCTGAGGCAGTCAGTGTGCCGCTGTCCATTGACACACGCGTTCCCACTGCACTCGCGGCGGCGCTGGCTGTCTGCCCTGGACGCCCGCTGGTGAATTCCATCGGTGGAGAAGACAAGATCCTGTCCGAGAATCTGCCCATCATTGCCAATGCCCATGTTCCCGTGATCGTGCTTTGCATGGGACAGGCGGGCATCCCTGCCAATGCGGACGATCGTTTAAGAATTGCACACCGGGTATTGGATGCAGCCGTCCGGGCAGGTGTGGCAGAAAACGACGTGATTCTGGATCCGCTGGTAATGACAGTGGGCGCCGATGACCAGGCAGCCCGGGTTACGCTTGAAACCATCCGCCGCCTGCGTATGGAATTCCCCAATAACAATATCACTGGCGGAGCCAGCAATGTCAGCTTTGGCATGCCGGCGCGGCCGGTCATCAATGCCCATTTCCTGAGTACGGCTGTTACACTGGGCATGAATCTTCCCATCACCGATCCCACCAACCCTCAGTTAAAGTATGCCGTGTTGTGTGGTAACATATTCCTGGGTAGCGATCGTAAGACCCGCAATTACATGCGCCACTACCGGATGATAACACCTGAGCAAGAGTCAGCCGCACAATCGAGCAACCCGCAAGTTTGATGGAAGCCCTTCGCACAAAGATCATTGCCAGCCAAACCATTGGGGAGGAGTTAAAACCACTCCTCCCCAGTGCTTTTGAGATGGAAATGCTTGAATATGGATACCATAACAAACCCAAACGATCCCATACGTAATTGCAGGCGGCCATTGACAATACCGGGCCGGATTATGGGACGATCCTCAAATGATGCCATTCATTGATTTCGAACCGATCGGGCAACGTGTGCCCTGCACGAGCGGGGATACGATTCTGGCAGCCACCCAGCAGGCTGGTATCATGCTCAACGTCACCTGCGGAGGCGAAGGCATCTGTGGACATTGCCTCGTCCGCGTCATGGCTGGGGCGATCTCTCCGCCCAACCAAAACGAAGAATCCACATTGGGAGTGGATCAAGTAAATGACAATTGGCGTTTGGCCTGCCAGGCGAAGATACTGGGAGATACGCGCATCCACATCCCGCCTGAATCGCTTGCCACCGCTCAGCGGATGCAGACAGAGGGGCAGGATCTACACGTTGACCTGGATCCTGCGGTTCGCTCCCTGGACATCCACCTGCCTCCGCCAAATATAAATGATCTCCGCTCTGACGCCTCCCGTTTACGCGACGCCCTCAACCTTCCCGATCTCTACATCCCTTTACCTGTTTTGCAAACACTTTCCAACGACCTGCGAGCGCACGCTTTTCACGTCAACGTGTTCCTCCGCGCTTCATCGGTCGTAGGGATAAGACCACCTGGCATATCCGGGCTGGGTTTTGCTGTTGACCTTGGTACCACCAAGCTGGCAGGCTATCTCGTGGACCTCACCAGCGGGGAAACCCTCGCATCTGCCGGGGCCATGAATCCGCAGATAGCATTTGGCGAGGATGTCATGGCACGCATCAGCCACACCATGAGCAAGCCTGAAGGCGGCCGGCAACTCCGCACAGTCATAGTTGATGCGTTGAATGACTTGGCGCGCAACCTATGTTCCAGGATCGATCGTCCCCCCTGCGACATTGTCGATGTGGTCGTGGTTGGCAACACCGCCATGCACCATCTGTTTTTAGGATTGCCGGTCAGGCAGTTGGGACTGGCTCCCTATGTCCCTGCCGAAAGTGCCGCATTGGATATCCCAGCGTCCGAGATTGGCTTCGACTTTGCTCCAGGCGCAAATGTCCACCTGCTGCCTAACATCGCGGGGTTTGTTGGTGCAGACCATGTCGCCATGCTGCTGGGGTCAGGCATGCTCGAACGCAAGGGCATTGTTTTGGGCATGGACATCGGTACAAACACCGAGATCAGCCTGATTGCAAATGGGAAACACTATGCCTGCTCTACGGCTTCCGGTCCCGCCTTTGAAGGAGCGCACATTCGCCATGGAATGCGCGCCGCACCGGGTGCAATCGAAAAAGTCCTTATCCGCGACGGGAAGATCCGACTCCAAACCATTGACAATCAACCGGCGGTGGGACTGTGTGGGTCAGGAATACTGGATTTGGTCTCACAGATGCTAAAGGCTGGGATGATCAATTCACGCGGCGTGCTGGATGGTTCCAGGGATAATCTACGTATC
>JBEKVG010000277.1:0-4478 GCA_049514195.1 Anaerolineales bacterium
AGCGCTCAGCCAGTTGTTCACAAACGAGGATGTATTTTTCCGCCTCCACCCTGCCAGCGGTCACATCCGTCTCAGGGGCTTTGATCCCGAAGACCTTCTCGGCATCCTCCTCGTTGGCCACTGCCAGGTCGCATAGGCTGACCAGTTTCGCCATCACCTCCCCGGCAGACTTGCCCCACTTCCACAATTTTGCGCGGTAGTTCAGGTCGCAGGAGATGTTCAGGCCGAATTGGCGGGCGGCTCTGACCCCCTCCAGGCAAACCGCCGCGGCGCCTTCTGAAACAGCCGGCGTGATGCCGGTCCAGTGGAACCAGGTCGCGCCAGTGAAGACTTTCTTCCAGTCCAGCATACCAGGCTGGATGGTTGCAAAAGCCGAGCCAACCCGGTCATAGATGACCTGACTGCCGCGCTGGGCTACGCCGTTTTCCAGGAAGTAAATGCCCAGCCGCTCACCGCCGCGTAAGATGTACTCAGTGCCAACGCCGTATTGGCGCAGGAATTGCAGGCAAACCTCGCCCAGGTCATTGGCCGGCAGGCGGGTGACGAAGTCCGCTTGTAGGCCGAAATGGACAAGTGACGCGGCTACGTTAGCCTCGCCGCCTCCGTAAAGGGCATCGAAACTGCGTGCCTGCCCAAAGCGCAGGCGTCCCGGCGGCGAGAGTCGCAGCATAATTTCACCGAAGGTGACAATGCGGGATGTCATATGTTACTCCACCTTGATCTTCCCCTCCGCCAGGGCACGCCGGAAGATGGAGAGGGTCTCAGCCACGCCGTCCACTAGCGGGGTGAACGCCAGCGGTCCGATAGCATCGATCAAGGCGCGGTTGTCCACCTCGGGTGGGAAGGGCAGCGGGACATCCTCGAAAGTGATTCGGCCACGCGCACTGGGCTCGGCCTGCTCGATGGCCGCGATTACCTCCTTCGTGCTGACCGAATCCCCGCCGATGTTGAAGACTTGCGCCCCGGTGAAATCCATCCGGGCGGCCTGGATGAATGCCCGGGCGGTATCATCCGCATACTGGAAGCAGTAGCGCCCGCCATAACTGATCTTGTATGGTTTGCCAGCGGCTGCAGCCAGTATGGCCTGGGTGGGGGTGGAGGTCATGCCCTGGTCGCGCCCGGCCCCGTAGACCACATAAGGCCGCAGGCCAATGCTTGAGAGGCCGTCATCCCGGAAATAGACCGTCGCGCTGCCCTCGTTGGCCTGCTTATACACGCCGTAGTGGGAACGCGGCTTGAGTGGTGCATCCTGTGCCAGCGGCTCTTCGGGATACTCTTCGCTGAGGCCATACACGGCGGTACTGCTGGCGTAAACCAAACTCTTCAGTCCGAGGTGCTTAGCCGCTTCGAAGAGGTTGATCGTCCCAACCACATTGACGCGCGCCCCGGCTACCGGGTCCGCTTTACAAAATGGTAATTGCAGGGCAGCCAGGTGGATTAGGCGGTTCGCACCACTGGCCTTGAGGGCATGTTCTACCGTTGCGTAATCGGATACGTCACCCTGGATGAAATGGATGCGGGCGATCTCCTCGTCCGTCAGCACTAGGGGGAGGCGATGACAGTGGATATCCAGGTCAAGCACGCTGACCGGTATCCTCTCCCGCACCAGATTCCGAAGCACCCAGACGCCAATACATCCGGCTGCACCAGTCACAAGAAAACGTTCTGCGGTCATTTCGCTACCCAGCCGCAGTCCACCAGCCAATCCGCGCCGGTGACAAAGGAAGCACCCTGGCTAGCCAGGAAGTAGATCGGCTCGGCGATCTCGGCCGGATCGGCCCAACGCTTGAAGGCCTGCTCAGCCTCGCGTTCCTTCTTTACTTCATCAAATGGGATGCCAGTGCGCTGCGACTCCAGGTTGATGTCGCCACGCAGCATTGGGGTATCCACTGAACCGGGACTGATCGAGTTGACCCGGATGTTGTAGGGCGCCAGCTCCCAGGCCAGGGCGCGCGTCATGGCAATGATTGCACCCTTGGTGGCCCCATACATGACATGGTCGGTCTGCCCAACGTGCCCCGAGACCGAGCCCATGTTGACAATCACGCCGCTCCTCTGTTTTTTCATATAAGGCAGCACGTACTTGCACAACAGGAAATGCCCGCCCAGGTTGACCTCGGTGGTGTGGCAAAACTCCTCCCAGGTGATCTGGTCGAACGGCTTGACCAGCACGATGCCGGCACAGTTGACCAGCACATCGATGTGACTATATTTCTCCCCAACCTGTCTGATGCATGTCGCGACCTGTGCCTCGTTGGACACATCGCATTGCAGGAACAGGGCCTCTCCGCCCTCTCTTTGGATTCCTTCCGCAATGGCATGACCTTCTGGTAGAATGTCCACCCCGATGGCGGCAAAGTCATGTTTTGCAAAGACCCGCATGCAGGCCGCGCCGATGCCGCGCGCTGCGCCGGTGATGATGACTACTTTCTTATCCATGAACACCTCCACGACATTTCGACACAACCCCTAAAGAGCCCCAAGAGTACTGGGGCAGGCGGGGGCAGGTGACACAACGGTTCACAAAGGACAAGCCCACATAGTTTTCTCTTCATGGTCCTTTTTTTCCGTTGGGTTTGGATTCACAACCAATCATCTCGCGTGCCTGCTGGACCGTTGCCAGCGGACGTCCAAGAGCACATGCCATCTCAGCGGTTTTCCGGACCAGCTCGTGGGTAGTCACCAGGTTGCCCTGATGGTCATAAGGCAGGTCCTCCGTCCCGACGCGCACCTGGTCACCCATCAAGATGGCCGCGGAGATAATCTCGCGCTGCCCTTCCCCCATGATGCTGACGTTGCAGACGCAGCCTTCCGGCATCAGTCTACGGCGATACAGGTATTCATCCACCGTCGGTGGACTCCAAGTTCCACCCGGCCAGCCGAAGAACAGGGTGGTGACATAGGGTGGTTTAAGCAGTTTCCTGCTGATCAGATATTTCAGATTCCAGATTGACCCGGTATGCCAGACCTCCCACTCCGGGATGATATTGTACTTTTCGCACAGCCGGGCGTACTCGGCCAACTCATCCTTGGTGTGTAGAACATTGAAGTCCGCCCCAACGAAAGCCTCATCGTGGTGGTTGAGGATGATGGAAATCATGTCGGCTTGGTTGGTGAAGACCTCCATCCGATCCGGGATGGGCAGACTGGACATGCCACATTGGACGATAATGTCGCTTTTGGCCCGCACCGCTGTAATGGTTTCCTTCCATTTCCCTTCAGCATGGGTGTGCAGGATGGTCGCACCATTTTCAAAGCAAAGACAGGCTTCTTCAGCAATGGCTTCCGACGTGTGCGGGTAGTCCACCTCCGGTTTCAGCCAGCAGATGTTGGGAGTGGCTATGATAATGAGAGGTTGCATGGGGATCCTTTTTTGAAAGCGTTGGTTGAATAACAGACACACACAATATAGCACAAAAAAACCGGGGAGTACAAGTTGAAGTAAATCAGAACTTTACTTTATGTGGGATGGGATGAAAGAGCTCACTCTGGCTTTTTGAATACAAAACACCCTGCCTGGGGAAGCACAGGGCGTCGATTTGGCATCTTACAGCTAATGGTAACGGGCATGGCTTCTATTTTTGGATGATTATTTCTTCTTCGACCACCGGGACGGTGAGATTAACCGGATCGGCCGGGCTCGGTTGTAGCTGGTTTTCCTGTTCGAAAATATAGCGTTTGCCGCGCAGCAAGGAAGCAAAAGCGGCAATCAGCGCCAGGACCACTGAAATAGTAAAGGCGATGCGCAAACCGGCATCAAACGGCGCAGAGATCAAATTCGGGAAGAAGGTCTTGCTGAGCAATAATGTTTGCGAAGCAGCTGGCAGTTGTTGAAGCACTGCCGCTGGCAAAATGGCCTTCATTGGGTTATAGCCGAGAAAAGCTGCAAAGAGGGCACCGGTAGGAGGCAGGTTTGCAACTTGATGGGCGACCTGATTAGGGATGCCAGCTTGGCTCAGACCCTGGTACATGGCAGTGGGCAGGTGGGAGGCCAGCCCGATAATGACCATGGTAAAAATCCAGGTGATGCTAAGCGTATTGGCTGTATTTTGGAAAGTGGCACGCATACCGGAGGAGGCGCCGCGGTGTTCCGCCGGAACCGAATTCATGATGGCCGTGGTATTGGGGGAGGCAAACATTCCCATGCCCATGCCGATTACCAGGATCGCTAAAGCAAAAACGGTATAGATGAAATTGGTCGGGACCAGCAGAAGTCCGGTGAACCCGGCCGCCGTGATCACCATCCCGGCGGTGGAAAAGAAGCGGGCGCCATAGCGGTCGGAGAGGAAGCCGCTAATTGGTCCCATGATCATGAATCCGATGGTCAATGGCAGCATGTAGATGCCAGCCCATAAAGGCGTATCCTCAAAGGAATACCCGTGCAGTGGCAGCCAGATGCCCTGCAGCCAGATGATGATTATCAGATTCAGGCCGCCGCGGGCTAGCGCAGCGAGAAAACCGGCAATGTTACCCGCGCT
>JBEKVG010000278.1:0-4435 GCA_049514195.1 Anaerolineales bacterium
ACACGTAATCTGTGTCAGGCCGCCACAGACGCGCGCGTCAGACGTATCTTGTATTTAAGCCACCTGGATGCTGACAGGGCAGCTGGCTTCCCGGTACTGAAAGCCAAGGGCATTGCTGAAGAATATATCCGCAAATCCGGGGTTCCATATACCATCCTGCGCGGCTCGATCCTTTTCGGTCCGGGGGATGAATTCACCACTGGACTGGCTATGTTGCTGGCGGCTGCTCCAGGCTTTTTCCCCCTGCCTTCAAAAGGCCAGACACTCGTCCAGCCGCTCTGGGTGGAAGACGCGGTCACCTGCCTCATCTGGGCACTGGATAATCCCGAAACCTTCAACCGGACCATTGAAATTGGTGGGAGCGAATATTTCAGCCTGCGCCAGGTGGTCGGATTGATCATGGAAATCACCCGCCAACGTCGCCTGCTGGTCAACTGGCCGACACAGTCCATGCGAGCACTGACGATTCTGATGGAATTCATCTATCCGCGCTTCCCAAGCTCCATCTTCTGGATGGACTATCTGGCTGTAAATCGCACCTGCCCTGTGGATAACGTTCCGCATCTATTTGGCCTGATGCCAGCGCGTTTTACCGCCCGCCTGGACTACCTGCGCGGCGTCCACTGGACCCGTCAATTGTTCCAGAGCTTGCTTACCCGCCATGCCTGAGTGGATCATCCATGTTCTAGAAACACCCGAGGAAATGACCGCCGTGGAGAACTTGCAACGGCTGGTCTGGGAAAGCCCTGATATCGAGATCGTGCCGAGAGATTTGCTGCTGGCGGCCGTCCATAATGGCGGGTTGGCGATTGGAGCGTTTGTTGCAGATGACCTCGTGGGTGTATCTTTCGGCTTCCCAGGTTTCTATACAACCCCGGACGGCCCGCGCTTGAAACACCACTCCCACCTCCTCGCCGTCCATCCGGATTGGCGCTCAAAAGGGATTGGCTTTTCCCTCAAACGCGCCCAATGGCAGATGGTTCGTATACAAGGTCTGGATCGAATCACTTGGACGTACGACCCTCTGCTCAGTTGCAATGCCCATCTCAATATTGCCCGCCTGGGTGCAGTCTCCAACACGTACCTGAGGTCTGAATATGGCGAAATGCGCGATGGCCTGAATGCCGGCCTGCCTTCTGACCGCTTCCAAGTGGATTGGTGGCTGAATACGGAACGTGTGAAACGGCGTCTCAGCCGCCGTTCACGCCCGACTCTGACTCTCGCTCACTACCTTCTCGCCGAAGCTACCCTGCTCGAAGCGCATCTGAATCGGGAACTTGTAGCCTGCCCGTCGGAAGAAATGATCTCCCTGACGGGTACTCTGTTGCTCGTAGAAATTCCATCCGATTTCCCGGCTTTAAAGGCCATCGATCTGTCCCTGGCGCGTGATTGGCGCTTTTACGCCCGTGAGGTTTTTGAGAAAGCCTTTGCAGGCGGCTATCTTGTCACCGACTTTGTACATGATAACGGGCGCAGTTTCTATGTATTGACATATGGTGGAACCACGTTATAAGAACAAGTCGTATGGAAAACACAATTAACTTTAAAACCCTGGCTAAAATGATTGACCATTCCCTGCTCCATCCGACCATAACAGACAGGGCTACTGCCTCCGGTTGTGAACTGGCCCGTACATATGATGTGGCCACTGCTTGTATCAAGCCCTATGCCATCCCGTTGGCAAAAAGAATATTGGAAGGCTCCGATGTGGGTGTATGCGCTGTCATTGCCTTCCCGCATGGGAACAGTATGACTTCTATCAAGGTCCGGGAGGCCCAAGAAGCTGTCACAGCCGGAGCGTCGGAGATTGACATGGTCGTCAATATTGGTAAGGTCCTTGGCGAGGATTGGAATTATGTCTCGGACGAGATCAAAGCGGTCAACCTGGCGGTCACCCGCCTCGGAGCCATCCTGAAAGTTATCTTTGAGAATGATTACCTGGAGGATGCTCATATCATCCGGTTGTGTGAAATCTGCTCGGAACACGCAGTCGCTTTTGTGAAAACATCCACAGGATATGGATTTGTGAAGCAACCCAACGGCTTCTACTCTTATGCCGGAGCGACTGACCACGCTTTGCGTTTGATGCGCCTCTATTCTGCTCCAGGCGTACAGGTCAAAGCTGCCGGCGGTGTGCGCACCTTGGACGATCTGCTGCGGGTCCATGAATTGGGCGTAACTCGTATTGGGGCCACTGCTACCCAGGAAATTCTGGAAGAGGCAAAAAAGCGTGGGATCGTCTAGCAAAAGATGATTATCCCTCGCACTAAACTTGCGAAAAACAAAACATTTGTGCTATAATTGGCCCGCCTTACAGAGAGGAAGCATGTCATCTAATGTCATCCGCGTTGTTGGAGCACGCGAACACAACTTGAAGAATATCACCGTCGAGATTCCGCGCGACAAGCTGGTGGTTATTACCGGGCTGTCCGGTTCTGGCAAGTCCTCGCTGGCCTTCGATACCATCTTTGCCGAGGGCCAGCGGCGCTACGTTGAGTCGCTCTCGGCCTACGCCCGCCAGTTTCTCGGCCAGATGCAAAAACCGGATGTGGACTACATTGAAGGGCTCTCCCCAGCGGTTTCGATCGACCAGAAAGGCACCTCCCATAACCCGCGTTCGACCGTCGGCACGGTCACTGAAATTTATGATTACCTGAGACTCCTTTTCGCGCGCGTTGGCATTCCGCATTGCCCCATCTGTGGACGAGAGGTCGTTAAGCAATCCGCCCAGGAGATCGTGGATGCAATCCAGGCATTGCCGGACGGCACCCGCATCTTGGTGCTTGCTCCGGTAGTGCGCGGCCGTAAAGGCACATACCAGGCTGTTTTCGAGGAGATCCGCAAGGCAGGCTTCGTGCGCGCCCGTGTGGACGGAACTGTCTTTAATCTGGACGAGGAGATCAGCCTCGATCGCTATAAGATTCACACCATCGAAGCTGTTGTGGATCGTTTGGTGGTATCCGCTAGCGGTTCCGGGGAAGAGCGTCAGTCCAACCTCACCCGCCTGACGGATTCGGTTGAGACGGCATTGAAGTTTGGGGATGGATATTTGACAGTTACAATCGTTCAAGGTTCCCAGTCTCATAGTCAAGAGTCTTATAGTCCTCAGTCTCGCGACTATAAGACGGATATCGATAAAACTAAAGACTTGCACTTTTCCGAACACCTGGCCTGTCCGGAACATGGCATCAGCATCCCGGAAATCGAGCCACGCACTTTCTCCTTCAACACTCCACACGGTGCTTGCCCGGACTGCCAGGGGCTGGGCAACAAATTGGAAATTGATCCCGATCGCGTCATTGATCCCGAGAAATCCCTGTGTGACGGCGCATTGATAGCAATGGAATGGAATAACTTGCGCGAAGATATGGGCGCCTACTGGCAAATCCTGGAAGCCATGGCCCACCATTACCATGTCGACATGAATGTACCGTTCAAGGATTTGCCCGAGGAAAAGAAGAGTCTGGTACTGCATGGCACCCAGGGTGATAAATTCACCGTCCATTATCAAAACCGTGAAGGACGTACTGCCACGTTTGAGACCGCCTTCGAGGGTATCGTTGGCAACTTGGAACGCCGTTACCGCGAGACGAATTCGGAATATATCCGCGAAAAGATCTCGGAATACATGAGCGACCGGCCTTGCCCGACCTGCCAGGGCAAACGCCTGCGCCCCGAAGCACTGGCCGTGACGGTCGATAACGTCAATATTCTGCAGATCACCGAATGGCCGGTACTCCGCTCGCTCGAGTGGGCCAGGCAGTTGGCCGGACCGAAGACGCCGCTTACTTCCCGCCAGCGGGCCATTTCTGATCGCATTCTGAAGGAGATCGTCTCGCGCCTGGGCTTCCTGGTGAATGTCGGCCTCGAGTATCTCACCCTGCACCGCTCGGCCGGGTCGCTTTCTGGCGGTGAGGCCCAGCGTATCCGCCTGGCCACGCAAGTCGGCTCGCGCCTGGTGGGTGTATTGTATGTGTTGGATGAACCCTCCATCGGGCTGCACGCCCGCGACAACGGCCGCCTGCTGACCACACTCAAAGGCCTGCGCGACATCGGCAACACGGTTCTGGTGGTGGAACATGATGATGACACCATCCGTACTGCCGACTGGGTAATCGACTTGGGTCCTGGTGCAGGCGAACACGGCGGCAGGATCATCGCCGAGGGCACCCCCGAGCAGATCATTGCCCATCCCAAATCACTGACAGGTGCGTACCTTTCGGGTCGCAAGCATATCCCGGTGCCAAAGAAACGGCGTGCAGGAAACGGGAAAATACTGACTGTCGTCGGGGCACGCGCCAACAACCTTAAAGATATTACCGTCAATATCCCGCTCGGCATGTTCGTTTGTATTACGGGTGTTTCAGGATCGGGGAAATCTTCCCTGATGAGCGATGTGCTTTACAACGCACTGGCGGCAAAGTTGAACGGCGCC
>JBEKVG010000279.1:0-4406 GCA_049514195.1 Anaerolineales bacterium
CCGCCCGCCCAACACCCCCATGTCCTTCCCTCTATCCTGGGGACTTCCAATGAACTATTCAATTTCGGTCAAAGAGTACCAGACGGATGTTCAGATTTTGTTTAGAAATAAATGGAATTTGATTGAGATTCACTCTGCACAGGCTTACGAAAAAACATTAAGCCATTTCTAAGGCAACCCATCTTGACAAACAGAAGGCATCGAATTATTATAAACATACCGACCAGTCGGTATGTTTCGCATCATAGGAGAACCTCATGCCTCAACAACGCGCCGAAGAAACCCGTGGCCGCATCCTGGATGCCGCTGTCAGAAAATTCGCTATTGCTGGTTATGACGCTGCCAGCGTGGATGACATTTGTGCTGAGGCTGGGGTCAGCAAAGGTGCGTTTTACCACCACTTTCCAACCAAACAGGCCATTTTCCTGGCCCTGATGCAAGGCTGGCTGGCAATGATTGACATGGGTATGAATGCTATCGACGCGAAAACCGTCCCGGAGACTTTGATTAAAATGACCGACCTTCTGCCGGGTGTTTTTGCGGCTGCTGAGGATCGTCTGCCGATGTTCCTGGAATTCTGGCTGCAAGCCAGCCGCGACGAGACGGTCTGGAAGGCGGTGATTGCCCCGTATCGACATTATCAGGAGCATTTCGCCAGGCTTATTGAAGCTGGCATTGCCGAAGGCTCCCTCAAGCCAACCGACGCACAAGTGACCGCACAGATTATTCTCTCCCTGGCAGTGGGATTGGTACTGCAAGGTGTGCTCGATCCACATGGTGCTGACTGGGAAAAGACAGCCCGTGAAAGCATGCGAATTTTGATGAATGGATTGGCAAAATAAGATAGGAGATCAAAATGATTCTTGTTACCGGTGCAACTGGACATATTGGCAACGTACTTGTCCGTAAACTGCTGGACCAAGGCGAAGAAGTCCGTGCTCTCATCTGGCGCGGCGAAGATACTACCCCCCTCAAAGACTTGTCTGTAGAGCAGGTGGTGGGCGATGTCCTTGATCCGACCTCGCTCGAACCCGCTATGCATGGTGTAGAAACCGTCTATCATCTGGCGGGTATCATTTCCATCATGCCTGGACAGAACCCGTTTGTATGGCGGGTGAATGTGGAAGGGACGCGTAATGTTCTTGAAGCTGCTCGCCGAGCCCGCGTCCGCCGGCTGATCTACACCAGCTCCATCCATGCCATTAAGCGTGCCCCCAATGGTATTACGATGGACGAATCGCTCGGTTTTGACCAGAACAATTCCTACGGTGAGTATGACCGTTCGAAAGCCGCCGCTAGCCTCGAGGTCCAGAAGGCCGCCGGAGAAGGCCTGGACGCGGTCATCGTCTGTCCGACCGGTGTCATCGGTCCGTATGACTTCCGCGGTTCGGAGATGGGTGAAGTCATCCGCAGCGCCTCCGAAGCACACCCGATGTTCTTTGTCGAGGGCGCTTACGATTTCGTGGACGTGCGCGATGTGGCGGATGGCATGATCGCCGCCGGGAAACGTGGTCGCCGGGGCGAAAGTTACATCCTGAGTGGGCAAAAACTCTCGGTGCGGTACATGCTGGCAACGGTGCGCGAAGTGACCGGTAAGGCCTTCGCCAGTATCAAGATCCCGTTCTCGCTAGCCGAGTTGGCTGCCAGGTACACGCCCTGGTACTATCAGAGGACGAAAGCCAAGCCGCGTTTCACCCCCTACTCGCTGGAAGTGCTGCAAAGTAATGCGAACATCAGTTGCAAAAAGGCGCAAACGGAATTGGGCTATAAACCGCGCCCGGTCTACGAGTCGATTGCGGATACGGTGCGCTGGTTCCTGGAGAATCGGCGAATGCGGCCAGTCACGTCATGATCAATTATTGGAAAGACAAGCTTGCTGTCATAACCGGAGCATCTTCGGGGATTGGGGAAGCCGTTTCTCGCAAACTGGCCGCCCAGGGATTGCAGGTGGTGCTGGTGGCGCGTCGGCGTGAGCGCCTGGAGACCCTGGCAAACCAGATCCGCTTGGCTGGCGGATCTGCGCGTGTCCTCACCGCCGACCTGACCTGCGAGGCAGACCGGGTGCGTCTTTGCGAGGCAGCCGGTACAGCCGATATATTGGTTAATAATGCCGGGTTGGGTTGGTATGGCTATGGCGACAAGATGTCATGGAGAACCGCCCTGGAAATGTTACAGGTCAATGTCGAAGCTGTCGTTCAATTGAGCCTGTCATTTTTGGCGAGGATGCGACAACGCAATACTGGCCATATCATCAATATCGGTTCCATCTCGGGTAGCCTGCCCAGCCAGGGTATTGCCCTTTACGGAGCAACCAAGTCTTTCCTGGATAACTTCACCACTGCACTCCACCGCGAATTGACCGGGACGCACGTTCACGTCAGTGTGGTGCGAGCTGGTCCGGTTAAGACCGAGTTCGGCGAGGCCGCACTTCTTCACGAAAATGGTTTACACGTTCCGACCGAAAAGATGGGAGTAACGGCGGAGAAAGTGGCGGAGCGCATCTGGACCCTGATCCGGCGCCCGCGCCGCTTGATCTACGTACCGGATTATTTACGCCTCGTCCCCTGGTTGGAACTTTCCTTTGGGTGGATTATTGACCGGGTCGGGCCACTTCTATTGAAAAAAACAAAAAGCCTAGGCAGCGAATAACAGGCCACTTATTATTGTAACAAAAAGCCATGGACAGTTTTTGTCCCTGACTTTTTCTTTTTAATTTTCTAAACTGCCTGGCTGGATACTGCTACATAGAAAAATAATATACATATTACATACACAATTTATTCATCTTCTATTCACAATGCTAAAGTAAACTTTGCAAGATAAAAAATCATTCTTTCTGTGAGGTGTAACCATGGCATCCATTTCCACCCAAGTTTCAGAAAAAAATCTCCCAAGCCGCTCGGCAAGACTGCCAAGACGAGGTCTCTGGATTGGGCTGGCCGTATTGGTTGCAATCATTGCGGCTGGCGCCTTTTACTACATCAAAACGCAACAATCCAAGTCCGCCGCGGCTGCTGCACAGCCCGCTTTGCAGACTGCGACAGCCCGCACGGGCAATATCGTCCTGCGCGCCAGCGGCACCGGCACCCTGATAGCCGCCAAATCAAGCAGCCTGGGATTCAAGACCAGCGGAACCCTGACCACACTGAATGTCAGTGTGGGGGATCTGGTCAAGGCCGGCGATTTGCTGGCGACGCTGGATAGCACAAGCCAGCAACTCGCACTGACTCAGGCCCAGCAAACCCTGAACGAACTCACTTCCCCTTCAGCCATTGCGACCGCCCAACTGGCTGTCACTACGGCACAGGCAAACGTGATCAATGCTCAGGCAGTCTTGGGCAACGCGCAGTACTGGAAAAACGACTCCCTAATCCAGAACGAGTATGCCGCAGTAGTTCTTGCCAAGGCCAATCTGGACAAGGCGCAGACAAACTATGATAAGCTGAATACAGGTGGATATATTAGCAACACAAATGAGGCTGCGGCCTACCAGAGTCTCTATAATGCCCAGCAAGCTTACAATACTGCCGAGTATTATTTCAGCCTTTATTCGCAGGCACCCACCACGCGATCGCTCGATGCCGCCCAGGCAACCCTGGCGCTGGACCAGGCGCAGGTGGTCGAAGCGCAAAACCTCGTGACTGCACTGACCGGTGGTACTGTCCCGACCAATGCCACCGGGACCGGGCTGGACCAGCTCAACCAGGCCAAGCTGGCTGTCCAGAACGCCCAAACCAACCTGGATAACACGAAACTGTCTGCGCCCATTTCCGGGACCATCATGACCGTCAGCAGCGGGGTCGGAGATACAATCAACTCGGGGAGCGTTTTCATCACGCTCGCCGACCGCACCCAGTCCGAACTGCAAATTTATATGGATTCGCTTGACTTCAGCAATATCAAGGTCGGCTACGCTGCCAATGTCGTTTTCGATGCCCTGCCAAATCAGACTTTTACCGGTAAAGTGACCCTGGTCACCCCGCAACTGGTTACGATCCAGGGTAACTCGGTCGTGGAAGGAGTGGTCGTGCTGGATCAAAAACAGGCCTCCGGAGCTACCCTCAATCTGCCTCTCGGGGTGACCGCTTCGGTGGATATCATCGCTGCCCAGGCCAATAATGTCGTTGAGGTGCCGGTCCAGGCGCTGCACGAGTTGTCTACGAATAATTATGCGGTCTTCGTCATGGTCAACGGGAAGCCAACCCTGACAATCGTGACGGTCGGCCTGCAGGACGGAACCTTTGCGGAAATCAAAACCGGCCTCAAGGCTGGGCAGGTAGTCAGCACCGGCATCCAGGCCACCACCAATAATGTCCAAGAAACGGCAACCCCATGAACGCAAACCATACTGTTATCGAAACTGCTGATTTGACCAAAATCTATGGCATGGGCGATGCCAGTGTCGT
>JBEKVG010000280.1:0-4366 GCA_049514195.1 Anaerolineales bacterium
GGGACACCTGAAGAGAGAGTGACGCGGGATGAGACATGCGTGACTAGAATCTCCTTTGAGCGAGACTTGCGATCGGGGGTGAGGCAGGTAGGCGTGGGGAGTTCCAGTTCAAGTTCGAGGGATTGCTGGATGGGGCCAGACTCAATGGTCACACGTTTCAGATGCGGGGAAGTGAAGCGGTCAATGGTGGGCGGGGAGTAGTCATATTCATCGCCACAATCACCGCCATCCACAAAGCGATTCAAGCCGGTGTACTGCCGGCCGTCGCGTTTATCCAGCAACGCCAACGTGCCGTCCCGGCCGGCTGTGACAAGGAAGAATTCGTTCTCGATTTTGTAGGGAGGCCTGGCGTTATGTTGTCTGTGGGCCAGTTTCTGGAGGAAAGGCGATCTTGCAAGAGGAAGCAATGCTTTGACAAGCGGACTTCCAAGCCGAAGCGGGGTGCTATTTTCGTCGTGACGGGCACGCAGCCAGATCGTCCGGTACCCCAGACCGGGAACCTTGGGAACAGTGAGCATAATCTGCGAAGCGGGACTGGAAAAGGCACGCACATGGTATTCTGTAACAGTCAGGTCGGCAAGAATTTTCTCAACCTGCCTTCGCACGGCTTCCCAGGCGACCAGGTTCGCTTCACCTCCGCCCTTCATGACGGCATCGATATATACTTGCGAGCCTTCCTGCCTTATATGGACATTCTGGATAGTCATGCCAGCGGCGCGACCGTCGCTGATGGAACCGAAGGCGGTTTGCAGACCCTTTGGATCCAATATCATGTTAACAAGTTCCCGGTTTCCGAGACCACGTGCTTGATAAGGTATGCTGGTGCCTTGCTCGTCCACCAGGTCAAATTCATCCATGCCGGGAGGCAATTCCAGGGTGATATCAACGATATCGGTGCGGGTGGAAGAGATTGGGTTGAAGATCACAATGGCTGATTTCCGATTGTCGCCTGCAGATGACGTATTGATGGCGCTGGTGATGGCCTCCAGGCTTTGCCTGGTCAGTTCCTCACCAATCTGGTCCACCTGGTCGAAGCGGACCTTCATCTCATCACTAACCTGGTCGATGGAACAACCGCAAATGGAATCGTGTGGGTGGTTTTCCATGAGCAAGCGCCAGGTTTGATTGAGTAATGAAGATTTTTGATTGAGGATTGTGGATTGGAATCCTGTGGCATGTTCCTGCCAGGTGGTAAAAGGCTCAACCCATTTGGTGAGAAGATTCTCACTGGCATGGTTGCGCTGTTTGATCCACATGCGGGTGGAAAGCACACCCGGCAGGAGGTGCATGCGTTTGCAGGCGCGCAGCTCACCCGTGACCGTCGGGAGGGTAAGCCCTTGTTTCTTGATATCTGCCTGGAGGGTGGCAACAAACTTTGGCAGGGTCGAATGGACAACATGGGTATCTGCCAATGTTCCCTCGGCATATGCAATGGCTTTGGAGGTGCCAGGCGGCGGCTCCATATGGTCAGTGCCGTACATGATGAGGAAATCTGTGACCTGTGAATGGGCTGCAAGCGAATTGGCCGCGAGGGTAAGGGCTTCTGTAAAAGCGGAGGGATTGTCAGCGGTAAGGGATGCCCCGTTGGAGTAACTATCGCGTAAATAGGCCATCAACACGTGCGAGCTGTCAGGACTCTGCCACCAGAATTCGGTTGGTTGATCATCCAATCCACGCCACAGGCAGGCCGTTTCGATGCCGAAGCCGCACAGAATCTGCGGAACTTGGCCGGGATGTCCGAAGGGATCGGGGATGTAACCGATCATCATTTTAAGGCCGAATTTTCGGGCGGTCCGTTCCCCCTGCCACAGGTTGCGGATGTGCGCTTCAGGTCCAACCAGGAACATATCCGGCAGGATGTGCCAGGGACCGATGATGATCCGGCCTTCCTGGATGTGTTTGCGAAGGATGGCTTCCTTCTCGGGGCGCATGGCCAGGTAATCATCCAGAACGATGGTCTGGCCATCCAGCATGAAGTATTTGAATTCCAAATCTTTTTCGAGCAGATCCAACAGACCATCAATCAGATGGACAAGCTTCAGCCGGAAGGATTGAAAAGGGAGATACCATTCGCGATCCCAGTGGGTATGGGAGACAATGTGAAGGTTGCGCATAGTTATTCCGATGTAAGCTGTTTGAGAATTTCTTCCCAATGGGGGAAGATTAGCATGTGTCCTTCGCCCGGACAGATGGTCAGATGGCTGTTGGGGAGGCGGGCGGCAACAGCTTTGCCCATGGCGACTGGAGTATCCACATCCTCGGTGCCATGCCAAACGTACACCGGCACGCGGATATCTTCGAGACGAAAGCCCCAGGGGATAACCAGCAGGCGTGCCTCCAAGGCAAAGCCACGCGTACCCTGGCACAACGCTTCGGATTGGCTGGCGTAGTTGAGCTCCAGCACGCCCGGTTTGTTGAGGACTTCGGTATCGGCCCGCGGCCGGTCTTTGGCGCCGCGCTCGAACAGATAAGCCGGGTTGTCATGGCCCATGCGGTACATATACCAGACCAACAACCTCCAGAGCGGCCAGGGCATGAAGTGTCCGATGGAAAAAGCGAGCCGGTTGAGTGGGGTCATCGTTTTCAGGGCATCCTCGGCGTCCGCTGGACCAGCGCCGGAAAGGATTGCCGCGCCCCAGACGCGCTCAGGCAAGGAATATGCACAAGCCGAGGTGTACGGTCCGCCGCCGGAATGTCCGGCCACATGGAATTTCTGGATACCAAGATGGTCGGCGAGTTGAACAAGGTCGCTGGGCCAATCCAGGATGTGGCGACCGGGCTGGTAGGTTGAGAGACCGGATCCGGGACGGTCGGTTGTGATTTCGTCCGGTGGACGGAACAGGCGCGAACCGGGAATTCCGTGGAAAAAGAAAACCGGTTTGCCGCGCGGGTCGCCGTATTCGGCATAGGCGAGGCTGCGGCCATCCGATAAAGGTATGGTGTTCCCTGGTTGATTCATGGTACTCCTTAATTAGAAAGTAATCCAAATATTATGCCTTATATTTACACTTCCGGTCAATATTAAGCCGATTCTTTACAACCTGACCTTTTCCATAGTCAGTGCCTTTGCCTCTTCCATGGCCGTAGCGCGATTGGTAATGGGGAAGCGCCCGTTCAGAGGGCTGAGGCGCGCTCCCAAGGCGGTGGGTTCATACACACCCCAGCGTATCAACCCTTGCAGAGCGCCGGTGAGAGTGCTCGCATTTTTCAATTCCTCGAGCGTGTCCTTATCCCAGCCGCCAAAGAAACCATACAAGAACATATAAACGGGGAAACTGGGCAGAATTCCAATCAGGAAAATCAACACGCTGGTGATCTGATCGCCCTTCCAGATGAAGCCGTTGATCAGCATGAGGATGCCATAATGGGTCACCCCGGCCAGGAGGGAGGCGACCAAGGTTTGCCAGACGTAGAAGCGTTGCGGAAAGCAGATCTTGTGATTGATGATATAAGCTGCAATGCCCTTCGAGAACAGCCCAACGAAATAAGCAATGATCAGCCCAGTCACCTGGAAACGCGCCAGCAGGATCCAGGCCAGGACCACCCGAATGACCTGTTCTGAGAACACCAGAAGAGATTTCAGATATGGCTTATTCGCACCCAATTGAACGTTGTCGCCCACCCAGGATGGAAATTGTACAGCGCCCCAGATCGTCAGGGGAATGACGTAAATGGCGGCGCGAGTGAACTCCTGTCCCAGTGAGCCGAGAATAAAACGGGGAGCAACTGCAAGCAGGACGGCACCTATGAATGCGCTCATCAGGCCATTGTATTTATACGTCATGGAACTGTAATACTGGCTGAGGATGCGTTTCCCATGGGAAATGGCCTCCGAGATGGCCGGCATGACGCCGTCATTAAGCGTCTGCGTGACATTGAATGCAAAAATAAAATTTTGGGCGATTCCCCAGTTTCCCCAGATTTCAGCATAGTTGATCAGGCGAGCCTGAGTGATGGCAATCTCCATGGCCTGCCCGAAGGACCAGGCGGCTGAGCCAAGCATCTCAAAGACGCCGAATTTGAAGCTGGTCTTGACCACATCCCAATCGAAATGGGCCAGGAAAAGGATGCGCGCATTGTATCCAACCCGGCGATAGAGCCAAAGGCCCAACAGGAAGGTAAGCAGTTCGGCGGCGTACGCGGCTATCCCCATACCGAGTAGTCCCCCCATGGCACCGCCGAAGACCGGGTGGGCCTTTCCCCAGGCAAACATGATGGTCACGAAGATCGGCTGAACAACCATCGGTAAAATCACGTTCAGGACGACATCCAGGAAACGTGAATAATCCAACCGTTGCAGGCCGGTCAGGGCGTGGCGCATAACCTGATAAAAGCCGGGTATCTGAATGAAAGTGTGGATGATGAC
>JBEKVG010000281.1:0-4345 GCA_049514195.1 Anaerolineales bacterium
ATCCACAATGTGGAATTCGACGTTCTTGAATTTCGCTAGGTTCTTCTTTGCGATCTCCAGCATCTCCGGCGAGCCGTCCAGCACATGGACGTGCTTGACCATGGGCGCCAGCCCCGCAGCGACAAACCCAGTCCCGGCTCCGACATCAGCGACGGTCATTTCCGGGTGCAGATAGGCTTTTTGAATTGCCGATTCGCGCACTGCTTCAGTGAAGTAACCCGAGCGAAGGTTATCCCACTGGCCGGCGACTTTTTCAAAATATGGTGCGGGCGGATTGGATACGTTCATCTCTGTCTCCTTTATCGTAAAAATTCGATCAGTAAATCCTAATAAAACGCTGCCCTTTCAGATTGATCATCGGCGAGGTGCATGATGACTGCCTCGGGCAAGAAGTGTTTGTCTATGCAGTCTCCCGGTTGACAGCTTGCGTAGAGCAATTAGGACAATTGCATGAGGAGCGTGCTCTATTGGCTTTGTCGACGATGATGGACACATCAAAGCCTGCGAGACGAGCAGTCATATCCACTATCTCCATGATCTCGGGCCTTTCCAATCGATAAAAAATATACTTGCCGTCCCGGCGGGTGCTCAGTACGCCGGCCTCGCGCAGCGCCATCAGATGCTGGGAGATATATGCTTGCCGGTAACCCAGGCCTGTTTCCAGATGACAGACACAGACCTCGCCAGAGCCAATCGCCAGTAGAATTTCCAGACGCACTTCAGGGCTGATAACCTGCAATAAATCGCTTACTTTTGCGAGGCTGGATGGTATAGTTGTTTTTGTCATATTCGTAACTCCGAATGTATTATATACTCACATTCGGGTTAAGGAATATGATATTTGTCATCAAACTGGCGTGAATTTCTTACTCTTGTAACCTAAATAAGCAAGGTTCTTTGTGGGAATCTATTTACTCATCCATAATCTGCCTTTAATCCCCTGTTAACTCGCATGAATTATGCGAAAGCACATAATCTTATATGGAGACCTGCGGTTCTTGCGAGGTCCGAGAGGAAAGACATGTTCGCAAGCTAGACTTCAGAAAATCCCTTGCATCTTTCTGAAACATCAAATATACTCACTTAGTGAGTGTATATGCCAAAAAGTTCTGTCTCCCACCGCCCACGATCCCCAGAATATGCTTTGCTCGGTTTTCTTTATTTGCAGCCCAATCATGGTTATGAACTCCATCGCCTGCTGATTGCCGAACTTGGCGAGACCTGGCACGTTAGCCAGAGCCAGACCTATGCCATCCTGAAACGGCTGGAAACACAAGGTTACATCACCTCAACAACGGTGGAGCAGGAAAAGCTCCCTGCCATCCAAAATCTAACAATTTCACGCACCGGCCGGCAGCGCTTTGAAGCCTGGCTTGAAACGCCCAGCGGGAGCAGCGTGCGCGCCATCCGGCTGGAATTCATCACCCGTTTATATTTCGCCCAGAAACTTGCTCCTGAGAGAATCCTCCCCATGCTCGAGGCACAGATCACCGAGATGCAAAACTCGCTTGCCCGTCTTGAAGCGAGTTTGGCAATTCTCTCGGATGACCGAAAGTTCAATCGTCTGAGCCTGCAGCTACGCATCCAGCAGCTCAAATCTATTCTCGATTGGTTGGTCGAATGCCGCAAGGTATTCTAATTCTTGTTAAGGAGTTGAGTTAATGAAACGCTTTGTTCTTACAATCCTTTTGGTTGTGACCTTGCTGGCCGCCTGTGGACCGGCTGCGTCGGCGGTGCTCGTTGTTCCTACTACTATGCCACAGACTGAAACTCCGGTGCCACCAACAGAGACCCTGGTACCACCAACGGCTACGGCTGCGCCGCGCACGCTGACCGTCTTTGCGGCCTCCTCGCTGACCGACGCGTTTAACGAAATTGGCAAGAACTTTGAAGCTGCCAATCCGGGTGTAACCGTCACCTTCAACTTTGCCGGGTCGGGAACCCTGCGTATGCAACTTGAACAGGGTGCAGTCGCCAACGTTTTCGCTTCTGCCAACACTACGGAAATGGATACACTCGTTAAGGATAATCTAGTCGCGGCTAACTCTTCATCGCAACTCTTCCTGACCAACAGTCTGCTGGTCATCCTGCCAGCCAACAATCCCGCTAATGTTCAAACACTCAAGGATCTGGCGCGCACGGGTCTCAAGCTGGTCCTGGGCGATATAACCGTCCCTGCCGGAAAATATGCCCGCCAAATTCTGACCAATCTTTCCAAGGATCCTGCTTATGGCGCCAATTTTAGCACCCAGGTATTGGCCAACGTGGTTTCTAACGAAACCGATGTGAAGCAGGTAGTGGCAAAAGTACAACTGGCCGAGGCGGATGCCGGGATTGTCTACGTTTCGGATGCGGTCGCCGCCCCCCAACTGAAGACGATCCAAATCCCCTCTGCTGACAACTTTATTGCGAAATACCCGATTGCTGCTCTGAGCAAAGCCCCCCAGCCAGACCTGGCAGCCAACTTTATCACTTACGTCCTTTCATCGGATGGTCAGGCTGTTCTTAAGAAATGGGGATTTACTCCCATTACTCCCTAAACCATGAGCCTACTAAGCCGTTTTGCGCGCTGGATAACAAATGATGGCAGATCAGGCTGGGTATTCATCCTACCCAGCCTGGTCTTGCTGGGTTTGCTCGGCCTACCCATCTTTGCCGTCTTCTGGAAATCTGTTGGAGCAGACTTTTTCACGTATGCCCTTGCTCCGACGGCGCTTTCGGCCCTGCGTCTGAGCCTGTTGACCAGCAGCCTCTCCACCCTGTTGGCAGTGGCAGCAGGGATGCCGCTGGCTTACATCCTGGCGCGCTGGAAATTCCCTGGAAAGACCGCCCTCGAATTACTGGTTGATCTGCCGGTGGTCCTGCCGCCCTCGGTGGCAGGCCTAGCGCTGCTAATCGCATTCGGAAGGCAGGGCGTTTTCGGAAAGTGGCTGACCCCGCTGGGGATTAGTCTGCCATTCACCACCGCAGCCGTTGTAATGGCGCAAACATTCGTCGCCGCGCCGTTGTTCGTTCGCTCGACCAAGACCGGGTTTGCAGAGATTGACTCCCATTTGGAGGAGGCTGCATTCGTCGAGGGAGCCAGCGAACTGCAATTATTCCGTTTTGTCATGCTCCCCCTGGCTTGGCGATCCCTACTGGCCGGAATCATTCTGACCTGGACACGTGCCCTGGGTGAATTTGGTGCGACATTAATGTTTGCAGGGAACCTTATCGGGAAAACCCAAACGATGCCGCTGGCAATTTATCTCGGCTTAGAACAAAGTCTGGGAGTGGCATTGGTACTTTCGGTGATGTTGGTGATCGTCTCGGTGGTTCTATTGGGAGTGCTCCGACAATTCGAAAAGAAAGTGCGTCCATGAATACTTCGTAATTCTAAAAGAAATAGTTCGCACCAGCCCGCAATTCCCTTCTATACCTGATCCAATCTGCCTGTGCCGTGGTTGTTCCGGGGTCTTGGTCCGGGTAGGTCAGGGCAGGCACAGGTTGCAAAGGCAGGCCGGCTCTGATGCCTAACGAACCGAAGGAGAGTACAATAATATTTTACCCATACCCGGAGGTTCTCATGAAAAGGATCCTACCCTCCCTTGTTGTTGTCGCCTTGCTCCTGACAGCCTGCGGTCAATCGGCAAAAACAGTTGGATCGACCCCCGTGCCTAAGCCCGCTGGCGTCACGCTAACCTATGAAGGTAATGCCCAAGTGGAGCTGGTCACTCCCACCGGCCGGCATATCTATCTGGATGTCACAGACCCCAGCCAGTTGGTCAAGCAGCCAACGGCAGATGATATCCTATTGACTACTCATCTGCACACCGACCATTACTACAAGGCATTCGCAGATGCATTCCCCGGCCAGCAGATCCTCGCAAGCACCGGAAAAATCGATCTTCCCGACGTACCTATCACCGGTATCGCCTCCGGTCATAACGCCGGCGACCCTCTCCTGGACAAGGGCGGCACAAACTACAACTATATCATCAACCTTGGCAGATTGCGAATTGCCCATTTCGGTGACATCGGCCAGGACACCCTGACCGCCGGCCAACTGAATGCCCTCAGCTCGGTGAATATTGCCATCATGCAGTTCGATAACAGCTTCAGCAATATGAACGTCGCCAACATGAAAGGCTTTAACTTGATGGACCAAGTCAAGCCGCGCCTGATCATTCCCTCGGCGCATGTCTCCATACCAACCATGCAGATTGCGTTCGGGCGATGGACGGGGTACTTCACCGAATCCCGCACGGTCACGATCACACCGGAAAACCTGCCTGCTGAGACGAGCATTCTACCCCTGGGTAACTTGGCGGTAGCCTACAACAACCTCTACCATCTGAAGCCTTGG
>JBEKVG010000282.1:0-4328 GCA_049514195.1 Anaerolineales bacterium
TGGAAGCGGGCAGACTTCTCGTCACTTAATTCAGCAGCAATTTCGCTGAAGGATTCGGGAGAGCGCGAGGTCTTAGCGAAAGCAACCGCGATGGTTTCGGGGGATAGTTCCCGGGGGGAGAGCAGGTAGATATGGCGAGGGGGCATAGAAGGCTTAATTATTTATTGGCTTTTTGGGGGAGGAACGGGTCGGTTTATGCGCCACTTTTCATCTGTCTCTGCAAAATGGCAACGTTCATCCGCATTCTCCACGCTCTATCAGCTGTTTCCTTGAAATAGGAGTTTGCTATTTATTGCAAGATCTTTCTTGTCTGTTCGATATCCTTGGAAATTTGGTCCAGTAAAGCTTCGACAGAAACAAATTTTTCTTCGGGGCGCAAATACTCCACAAATTCGAGTTTTACTTCCTGCCCATATATATCTTCGTTGAAGTTGAGCAAGTGTGCTTCGATGGTGGGGGCGGGCAGATCGGAACTATAAAAGGTGGGACGGACGCCGATGCTGGTTGCGGCAGGATACGGCTGTCCCTTCAACCAAGCATGGCAGGCGTAAATGCCATATGCGGGCAGGACTTTGCCTGCCGGGATCTGAATATTTGCTGTTGGGAGATTGAGGGTGTGGCCGCGCCTGTCTCCGTGAATGACTGGACCTGTAATGGAATAGCAACGTCCCAGATCGGAGGCAGCCGCAGAGACGTTCCCGGCGGCAACAGCAGCACGGATACGCGTGGAGGAGATAATGCCAGCCTGGTCTTTCAGTGGTGGGACAACCTGGACGGTATAGCCCAATTCCTTTCCGATTTCTGTCAAGCGGGCAGCATCACCTTCCCGGCCGCGCCCAAGGGCAGTGTCGTAGCCGATAAAAAGCTGATGAAGACCCAATTTATTAGAGAGGCGGCCCATGAACTCTGTAGCAGTGTGGCCGGCCAGCTCCCGGTCGAAAGTTTGGTTAATAACATCATCCACGCCGAAGGATCCTAAAAGTATAGCACGCTCTTCCGGAGTGGTCAGGCATTTAAAGTCGGTTTTGCCGCCAAGGACAATGGCGGGATGGGGAGTGAATGTTAAAACAACAGCTGGTGCGTTGGCCGTGTGAGCCCCAATGACAAGCGAACGCAAGATCTCCTGGTGACCACGATGGACACCGTCGAAGATGCCGATGGTTAGCCGGGAGTTAAGCAGGAGGATATCGTCGATGGAATGGTATTGTTGCATGGGTAGGGCGACCCTGTCGGTCGCCCAAATGGAATTACGAGAAGAAGACTTTCTTCGGTTGCCATTCCGGAGAGCCATCCTCACCGGTTACCAAATCCATGATGGCGATAAGTTCACCTGCCATACTGACGCCGCGCACCAGTCCAGGCTGGGCATCTGCCGCAGCTTTGACGCGATGGCCATGCTTGACTTCCTCGACCTGGTCCGGGTTGAGTTCGACGGCGGACCATTCAGCCAGGGCTTCGTCGGCAGGAATGAGGAACTGGTACCAATTACCGGCTGCAAAGGTTTCTTGTAACTTGCGCAAAGGAGTGGCATCACGCAGGGTAAAGCGGCCGGATTTAGTGCGGCGCAAGCCCACCAGGTACGCTCCGCAACCGAGCGCCGTTCCTACATCATTAGCCAAGGAACGGACATAGGTACCGGACGAGCAATGTACGTCGATGACCACTTCCGGTGGCGCCCATTCCAGGACTTCGAGGTGGTAGACGTTGATCTTGCGTGGAGCGAGTTCCACTTCTTCGCCTTCGCGTGCCATTTCGTAAGCTTTGCGTCCGTGCACCTTGACGGCCGAATAAGCCGGAGGGGTTTGCTCAATTTCCCCAATGAAACGCTGGAGAACTTCATTGAACTGCTGCTCGGTCACATCCACCATGGCAGGCGCCTGTTGGGTGAAGTGTCCTTCGGCGTCGTACGTATCGGTGGAACTACCAAGACGCAGGATGGCCTGATAGCGCTTATCCGAAGCCGAGACGAACTCGCTAAGACGCACTGCCGGTCCGATCAGAACCACCAGAACGCCGGATGCGCGTGGGTCAAGCGTACCCGTATGACCAGCACGACGGATGTTGGTGCCGCGCCGGATGATATCAACCACATCGTGCGAGGTCAAACCAACCGGTTTATCCACCACCAGGATGCCAGAGATGGCATTTTTAATATCTTGACTTTCCATATCTATTCCTCCATGCAGTATAACTCTTCCCCGCGAGTGAAATGATTGATTATATTTTACCGCAATCTATAGGCAATTGTAATGCTTTGCGAGTTGTTTTCAAAACGCGTTTTCGAATCACGTCAAGTGCACCGGAAATTTCGGCGCCTGCGGCGGCTTTGTGGCCTCCACCGCCAAACTGGCTGGCAATGCGTGAAACATCAACATCCCGTTTCAGTGCGCGCCAGGAAATTTTGGTATTGTTTTCGTCCTGTTCCACAAAGATAATGGCTATATCGGCATCTTCAATGGATGAAAGAATATTGATGAGGTCTGCATCATCGTTGCTGGTGTAACCAGAGGCGTGGCGGTCGGCAATTGTCAGGCTTGCTGAGACGATCCCATCGGAAAGTTGTAGACTTCTAAGACCCGCACCCCAATATTTCGCCGCAGGGAAAGTACGCCGCACCAGGCTTAGGAAGTACAGCGTGCTCAAATCCGCACCAAGTTCGAGCAAGTCGGCAGCCTGGCGAAGGCTTTCGGGAGTGGTATTCGCCGTGCGAAAGCCAAGCGTGTCGGTGACGAGACCAACCATGAGGTTGGCGGCAATCGGTGCAGTGATGCTGAGTCCCCATGCTCGCATGTGCCGCATCAACACTGAGGCAGTGGCCACGGCCTTCGATTCGATCAGGTTCAGGCTCCCAAACGCATCGTTGGTGCTATGGTGGTCAATCACGATATCCGGAGTACGGTAGCCATTGAGGGCATTACCAACGCGTTTCAAATCAGAGCAGTCAACGCAGATGATCAGGTCGAATTCACCCTCAGCGCTGGTCTTGATCAAATCGCTGCTGGGGAGGTACTTGAATGAATCCGATAATCCATCTGAAAGAACCACCTGGACCTGTTTGCCGGTATCAAGCAACGCCAATGCGAGTGCCAAGCTGGAACCGATGGCATCGCCGTCCGGGCGAATGTGCGAGGTGACCAGGATCCGCTGGGCTGCCTGAATGAGGTGTTTAATTTTTATTTGCAGGTCTTTCATTATTTCTTATATCCGCCAATAAGCGTTCTATGTGATCTGCGTGTTCGGGAGTAGGGTCCCAGTGGAAACGCAGGCGTGGAAAAGTGCGCAATTCAATCTGGGCGGCCAAGATACTCCGCAGGAATCCACTGGCATGCTCCAAACCTTCAAGGATTTCTGCGCTGCGGTTCGAACCTTCCACCGCTGATACGTAGATGTCGGCGAAGGCCAGTTCGCGGTCCACTTTGGCATCGGTGATGAAAATCTGGTGCAGGCGCGGATCACTTATCTCCCGGATGAGGATTTCCGAGAGGTCCTGGCGGATGCGATCCGCAATTCGTTGGAGTCTGACATTGGATGGCATAGGTAAATCTTTGATTGAGGATTTATGATTTTTGATTGATTATTTTCAGGCTTTGAAATGAGCTTAATCGGTCTCTGTTTTCTCAAGAGTAAAGCATTCAATGACATCGGCCACCTGAATATCGTTGAAGTTCTTCAAACCAATGCCACATTCAAAGCCCTGACGTATCTCGCGCACGTCTTCTTTTTCATGTTTGAGCGAACCGACATCACCTTCGTAGATGATATCCTTACCACGGCTGAGGCGTATCTTTCCATTACGGCGAATTTCACCTTCAGTGACTCGACAGCCGGCAATATTATTGCCTTTCGACAGGTTGAAAACCTTCAATACTACTGCCTTGCCGACCAGCTTTTCGGTAAATTCCGGAGCTAGCATACCTCTGAGGGCTTTTTCCACGTCTTCGATCAGTCTATAAATGATATCGTATAGCCGTATATCCACACCTTCTTTTTCTGCCAAGCGGCGTGCAGCTACATCTGCCTGGACGCTGAAACCGATAACAATAGCCTGGGAAGAAGATGCCAATAGCACATCGTTCTCGCTGATATTACCGGTCTCGGCGTAAAGGATGTTAATGGGGGTTTCATCTTTACCAAGGTGATTAATCTCGTTGACAATGGGTTCTAGCGAGCCTTGCACATCTGCCTTCAAAATCAGGTTTAATTCTTTCGTCTCTCCCGATTCAACTTTGGAGAATAACTCTTCTAGGGTCATTTTCTTTATAGTGGAAGCCTGTTTTTTGGTAGCCGCACTACGCTCCAGAATAATTTGCCGGGCTTCCTTTTCTGTT
>JBEKVG010000283.1:0-4319 GCA_049514195.1 Anaerolineales bacterium
AGACCGTTCCCCTGTGCCCACCTGCGAACGGCGATCAGCCTGTTCGGCTGAGCGGCGCTTCTCCGCCTCTATCTCATACAAACGAGCCCGCAAGATGGACATGGCACGCAGCTTATTCTGTAATTGCGAGCGCTCATCCTGCACAGCCACCACCATTCCTGTCGGCAAGTGTGTGATTCGAATGGCAGTGGAATTTTTCTGGACATTCTGCCCACCCGCGCCTGAGGAACGGAAGGCATCGATTTTAACATCTGATTCGGGGATCTCGACATCCACTTCCTCAACCTCAGCCATCACCGCCACCGTGGCAGTGGAGGTGTGAATGCGGCCGGACGACTCGGTAGTCGGAACACGCTGGACGCGATGCACGCCAGACTCGTATTTTAGTTTTGAATATGCGCCTTTCCCCTTGACCTGGAAGATGACTTCCTTGAACCCGCCGACGCCAATAGCATTTGAGTCCACCATTTCCACTTTCCAATTTTGACGTTCAGCATAGCGCGTATACATGCGATACAGGTCGGCAGCAAAGATGGCTGCTTCCTCCCCGCCCGTCCCGGCGCGGATTTCAACGAAGACGTTCTTATCATCGCGCGGATCTTTGGGTACAAGCATCAGCTTGAGTTCCTTCTCAAGGATGGCAGCACGTGGTTCCAGGTCTGCAATCTCGGACTCGGCCAGTTCATGCATTTCCGGGTCTCCGCCAGATTCAATGACAGCATGGGCTTCATCCAAGAGCTTCATATCGCGGCGATATTCTTTCGATTTTTCAACCAGAATTTCTAAATCAAGGCGCTCTTTGTTCAGTTCAGCCGCGCGCTGGTAATCATTACCCGCTTCCAGAAGGAGGCGGTTAATTTCTTCATATCGATTTTCTATTCCCTCAAGCTTTTCGAGCATATAACCCTTTTTCTGAAGCTAATAAAATTTCCCAACTGCCATCGCAATCATCGAGAAAATCACGATTGCTGTAATTACCAGAAAGATAATATTCATCGTGCGTGCCCGTCGCACTTCGCGGCTTATTTTCACCGGTTTCGGACCTGACTTACTTTTTAATGATTTCTTCTCTGCCATATTACCTCAAGCTATTTCCTTTTACCTGCGCCCGGAATATTCCTACATCACTTTTTCAGGGTCATTCCAAATGCGCCTTGACGCTGGCCGCCAGCGCGGTGGTTATACCAGGCACGGCGGTCAATTCTACCACCGTCGCCTTTCTAATCATATCCACAGAACCGAAATGTTTCAAGAGGGCTTTCCGCCTGACAGGGCCAATGCCAGGGATGGAATCCAATGCAGAGGCCATGCCCTGCTTCGAACGGCGGGCGCGGTGGGCTGTTATGGCAAAGCGATGGGCCTCATCGCGAATGCGCTGGACGAGGTAGAGTCCCTGAGAATGGCGCGGCAGGAGCAGGCTATCGGGTTTATCCGGAAAGAATAATTCCTCTTCCTGCTTCGCCAATCCCACCACCGGGACTTGGTCGAATAACTTGAATTCCTGGAGAACCTCTATTGCACGGGATAACTGCCCCTTGCCACCGTCCACAATAAGCAAGTCGGGGAGGAATGCAAAGCTTTCATCCGGCTTAGATCCGGGAGTGATGTTCTTCTCTTGGGCCACTTGCCAACGCTTGAAACGTCTTCGCAGTACCTCCTCCATGCTGGCAAAATCATCCGGGGCGCCGGCTGATCCTTCTATGTTGAAGCGCCGGTACAGTTTTTTATCCGGCACGCCACGTGTAAAGACGACCATGCTGCCAACCGTCGCCACTCCCTGGGTGTGGGAAATATCGTAGCATTCGACGCGGTTCGGAGGCCCCGGGAGCTGTAGAGCCGACTGGAGTTCCGCCAAGGCTTGTTCCTGCTTGTGCGTATCCGCCTGCCACTGCGTCCTTAGGGCCTGCAGAGTCTCACTGGCATTCTCGGCAGCCATCTGAACCAGCTCGTGTGGCTGACCGGTTCGCGGTACCGAAATCTCCACTTTCCCGCCGCCCCGCCGTGAACGCAGCCATTGACCAATGATCTGTGCCTCCTCGATTGCTTGAGGGAGCATCACCTGCTGAGGAATATTGGCTGCCTCTGTATAGAATTGCTTAATGAACTCGGCCATCACTTCTTTGTCAGCAGTGTCTTCGGTTCCTTCCAGGACAAAGTACTCGCGCCCGATCAGTTTGCCGCCGCGGATAAAGAAAATCTGGACACAGGCTTCGTTATCAGCGCGTGCCATGGCAATGACATCGGAATCCTTATAATCCGCCGCAAAGACCACTTTCTGTCGCTCGACGATGGACTGCATGGCCTTTAACCGGTCGCGCAGGGCGGCGGCACGTTCGAACTTGAGTTCTTCTGAAGCCTTTTCCATTTCGTGCTGAACACGCAGCATGATCGGTTCTGAGTGCCCATTCAGGAATTCCTGCAGGTCGGAAATCATCTGACGATATTGTGCCTGATTGATCGCGCCGATACAGGGTGCCAGGCAAAGTTTGATATCGTAATAAAGACAGGCGCGCTTGTCCTGACCGGTGATTTCCCGATCACAGGTCAAATATGGAAAAACTCTCCGCAGTACATCGAGAGTCTGGAAGACGGCCCAGGCAGATGTATACGGCCCGAAATAGCGTGCACCATCCTCCTGCATCAAGCGCGTTACGGTGACTTTGGGAAATGGTTCGTTCCAGTGAATTTTAATGTATGGGTAGCGTTTGTCATCTTTTAATCGAATGTTGTACTTGGGACGGTGCTTCTTGATCAGGTTCATCTCGAGGATGAGTGCCTCGAGTTCAGACCCAACCAGGATCCATTCGATATGGGCGATCTCGCGCACCAGACGACGCGTCTTTTGATCGTGACTGGTATCCGTATGGAAATATGAGCGGACGCGGTTTTTCAGGCTGATGGCTTTGCCAACGTAGATGATCGTCCCCTCGGCATTCTTCATCAAGTAACAACCGGGTTTGGCGGGCAGCGTGTCTAGGATACCCTGGAGGTGTTCAGATATTTCCACGGCAACAATTTTACTGCTTCTTTTATGAATTGGAGGACAAGTAAGCTTATAATCATGGAAAGATGGCCAATCCAAACCCCTATAATTTACCTGAAAATATGATATATTTGGACATGTTTTATCCACATAATCAATCCTCAAAGGAGAAAATATGACTGAACAGCTTCCACCCACCCCAGCACCTGTTTATGCACCCACACCAACCAGTGACAAGAAAGGTTTTGCAATCGCATCGTTGGTACTTGGGATCCTGTCCCTATGTGGATCGGCAGTTTTTTGGTGCGGGGGTCTTATCAGCATCATTGGTATCGTGCTTGGCGCGCTCGGTGTGAATTCCAAAAGCAAGAGCATAGCCATTGCTGGAATTATTCTTTCGGCGCTCGGTTTGATCCTGGCGATCATCTTCCGAGTGGTTTTCCGGGGCATTCTTTTCAATCACTACTGGCAGCAATTCCTTACCAATCGCGGATTCTAATCCCGGCACAGATTGGCAACAGACTCCCGTAAAGTCACTTTTCGGGAGTCTGCGTTTTAATGCCATGCTATAATACCCCGGCAAGGGAGCAAACCATGGAAGAAACACCAGAAATCACCATCGGCAAGTTTCTCCACCAACGCAGTCGTAAACTGGCCGTGGCAGAATCCTGCACCGGCGGCCTGCTGGCGGACCATATCACCGATGTGCCTGGCTCGTCCGATTACTTTGTCGGCGGGGTGGTTGCCTACTCTTATGAGGCCAAAGTAGCCTTGTTGCACGTCTCGTGGGATACCCTGCGCCTGCATGGCGCAGTCAGCCGCGAGACCGCCGTTGAGATGGCACGCGGCGTCCGCACCACCCTGGGCGCTGATATTGGGGTAAGCGTAACCGGCATCGCCGGACCGGCTGGAGGAATGCCGGAAAAACCAGTTGGCACAACCTGGATTGGCCTCTCCGCGCGGGATGGCGACTGGGCACGCAAATTCGTCTGGCAAGGAGATCGCCGCACCAATAAAGAGTTCTCGGCACAGGCCGCGTTGCAGTTTGTGTTGGATTATTTGAATGGCAGACCGACAAATGGCTGAAAGCCGGTCCATTGTCCTCATCTCCGCCAATTCCGAATGGCAGATGGTAAAAAAGATCCTCGTCCCTGGTGAAGTACGGACCACGCGGCTGGGCGAGTATTTCGATTTTATGCCTGCCAAAGGAACACTTGACACGGTAACACGCTTTTTCCACGGCGGCTGGGGCAAGATTTCCGCTGCCGCCATGACGCAATATGTAATTGACCATTTTCAGCCAGACCTGCTAATCAACTTGGGTACCTGCGGGGGA
>JBEKVG010000284.1:0-4314 GCA_049514195.1 Anaerolineales bacterium
GAGCCGAACCGTTTGGCTGCTTACTTGCATTTGGCTAAAAGATGTTACAAGGAAAAAGAGATGGCTCAGCGAATTCTATCTCACACATGGACCAAGTTCTTTTCGATATTTCCTCTTCTTATTCTCTTGGTTAGTTGTCAGGGTTCTATTTCTGCTACTATGACGGCAACTGTTAAGAAACCTGCATCCGTTCTTCCGCCGACTTCAACTTCCACGCTGGCTCCTGGTCAAGTACGAGTAGATTCGAAAGGGATCGAGCAAGTCTGGGTGCCGGCTGGTTCATTCTTGATGGGAACGGATGAAGCCGCGATCTCAGAACTGAAGGCTCTCAATCCACCCGGCTTTGTAATAGGCGAATTTGCCAGCGAACAACCTCAGCATGAAGTGCGTATCACAGCAGGGTACTGGATTGATAAATACGAAGTTACAAACAAAGCTTTCCAAGCTTTTATACAAGACGGGGGATATCAAAACCAAGATTTCTGGTCTCCTGAAGGTCGGGAGTGGCTGAGTTGCCAATCTATCAATCAATTCCCACAATACTGCCTGGGCAATGTACCGGACAACCCCGTCGCATGTGTGACGTGGTATGAAGCCGAAGCTTATGCCAAATGGCGCGGCGGACGCTTGCCTACGGAGGCCGAATGGGAATATGCCGCTCGAGGTCCCCAGTCGCTAACGTATCCATGGGGAAATGACTTCGATAGCAGCCGCTGTAACGTAGTTGATAGTAAAGGGCTTCAACCCGTCGGGAGTTATCCAACAGGGGTTAGTTGGGTTGGGGCTTTCGACATGGCCGGGAACGTGATGGAATGGGTTCAAGACTGGTTGGGGAACTACCCAGCTGGCACAGCAGAGAATCCCGCTGGTCCTGCAACAGGGCATGTCAAAGTCGAAAAAGGCGGTTGGTGGGGAAGTACATTATTCGTAGCTCGCTCCGCTTATCGCCATTTTGAAGATCCTCCAGATTATGGCGATCCACATATAGGCTTTCGCGTGGTCTCGCGATAGTTGCCGGTCTATGGATAAAACGATGATGCAGCTTATCCGTTTATGAATTTGGCAGCATCTGCTGGTTTTAGAAAAGAAGGAGTGAAATTAAAAATGTGGGTATTTATCGTTGATAACCAACCCCCGGCACACCAGGGCATGAAAGCCCTGGCGGATGCCTGGTACCATCTTAATCATGCTCTCCAGCCTCCTGAACGTGGGGTCACGACAATCTACAACCGGATCGGCGAGTCGTTCGCCTGCCTATATACCGGGTTGACCATGCTCATTGGATCGGTGCTTATCTTCTACAGGCAGGCCGCAGCAGCCCATCGGTGCAACTTGGCTGGATTAGCTACCCAGTAATTGAATCAATCTTTGATCTGCAAAAAAATTGATATAAAGGAAATGGGCTATGGCAACTTCTGATGTTTCAAAAGACTCGCAAGCAGAAATGGCGCGCGGCATCCTGCGCTGGGCCGGACAGATGATCGCCGCCCTGGTCATTTTCGGCGCGCTCCTGTTCCTGGCTGCCGGCAGGCTCGATTGGATCCAGGGCTGGGTCTATCTTGGAATGAACGCCTTGACCCAGATCTTGAGCGCCATCATTTTGATCCCCCGCCGCCCGGATATGCTGGCAGAGCGGTCGCAGGTGCGGGATGGCACCAAAGGCTGGGATCGCTTCCTGGCTCCGGCCATTCTCATTGTTGGCACATTGGCTGTATTGGTCACGGCCGCCCTGGATATCCGCTTCGGCTGGAGCGGGCCCATGTCAGGCGGGCTGTGGTGGGCTGGGCTGGGAATAGCCTTCGCCAGCCAGATGTTTGTCCTGTGGGCGATGACCTCCAATCCATATTTTGCGACCACGGTACGCATCCAGGAAGACCGCGGCCACACGGTCACCACCCATGGCCCATACCGGCTCGTACGCCACCCCGGATATGCCGGGTCGCTGGTCTTTAACCTGGCCCTGCCGCTGGTGCTGGGCTCGTGGTGGGTTTTTATCCCTTCGCTGCTCACCATCACACTCACTTTTATACGCACCGCGTTGGAAGACCGCACCCTCCAAACCGAGCTGCCCGGTTACCCGGAATACGCGGCCCAAACCCGCTATCGGCTGATCCCTGGTGTATGGTAACGCACTACGAGAGGAGAATATATCGCTCTGATGACTGTTTGATCGATCTGTGCTTGCTTTTCACAGTTAATAAGAACCTCAATAATTGTCAAAGGAGAATCAAATGGATAGCCCCATCAACCTTTTCAAGACCTCCAAAGGCCAGGCCGAGTATTTCATGGCATACGATGCAGCTCTGGGACTGTGGCCGGTCCCGCATGAATCGCAAACTGTCACCACACCCTATGGACAAACACATGTCATTTCTTGCGGCCCAGAAGATGCTTTTCCATTGGTGCTCTTGCACGGAGGATATGCAAGCTCAACCATGTGGTTTGCGAATATCGCCGATCTAAGTACGAAATTCCGCGTGTATGCCATAGACACAATCGGTGAGCCCGGAAAGAGTATCCCTTCCCGGCCTAATGCCAGCCGCTATGACTGCGCAACCTGGTTGGAACAGGTCTTTACGCAACTGGGAATACAAAAAGCGCATGTTGTCGGCCTGTCTCGAGGCGGCTGGTTGGCTTTGAATCTCGCTCTGCAGGCTCCGCAACGGGTGGATAGAGTTGTGCTATTGAGCCCGGCTGCATCCTTCATATCACTTACGCCGTTCTTCCAGACTTTATCGCGGGTGGTGATACGAATCGCGGTCAGGTCAGTATTAAAAGCGGTACTCTATTCATGGGTCGCACCGGGATTTAGCATCCACAGTGTATTCGAAAGGCAATTCATTTTGGGCCTGCTACGATGGAATTGGGCGGTCAACGCGCGCGGATATTCTGGTGTCATGCCTTCCGTGTTTCCTCCTGAAGAGTTGGGTAAACTTCGCACACCCATCCTGATGCTGACTGGTGATCACGACAGGCTAAATCCACCCATGGCCATCCAGAGAGCTCGGCAAATGATCCCGCATCTCGAGGCAGAGATCATCCCACAGGCGGGCCATATGCTATCAATGGAGCAACCCGAAAGCGTAGATGCACACATCCTCAAATTCCTTGCAGCAGGCTGACCTGCCGGGGCAGAATTTGGAGTTACGCCTCCATTCGAGTGAACATTAAGGAGAAAAGAATGCCCAAGAAAATATCCGTCTTCCGGTCCCCTGAAGGTAAGGCGCAGTACCATGCGGCCTATGAGGCCGTCCTCAAAGAATGGCCGGTGCCCTATGAGGAACTTTTCATTTCCACCCGCCTGGGGGATACCCACGTGATCGCCAGCGGACCGAAGGAGGCCGCTCCTGTGGTGCTCTTGCATCCGGCCGGCGGCGGCGGTGTCATCTGGATCCGGAATGTCGGGCCGCTCAGCCAGCATTTTCGTACCTATGCCATCGATACGATCAGCGAAACCAACAAGAGCGTCCTAACCCGTCCGATCAGCATCCGCCACCAACGCCAGGAATTCACCGATTGGATGGCGGACCTGCTGGATGGGTTGAAAGTCGAGCTAACAGATATCATTGGAAATTCCTTCGGAGGCTTCCTGGCGCTCAACACAGCGCTTGATCTACCCAACCGCGTCAGGAAAGTTGTCCTCATCAGCCCGGCGGCCACTTTTGTCCCAATACCTGCCTGGGTCTGGCACTTCATGCCAGCCAATGCTATCGGGCTGATGATCGGTTCCAAGCGCATGCTTCTCAAGCCTTACGAGTGGATCTGGCAGGATTTCCCAAGGGAAGGTTCCATTTATCAACTGCGCGCAGTCACAGCCGTCACGGGTGTTCCGCGCCACTGGTCTCCCAGCGTGTTCAGCGACGAAGAACTGCGCCATATCCAAAACCCGGTCCTCCTGTTGATCGGCGACCATGAAGTCATTTACAAGCCTGAACGCGCCATGGAACGGGCTGCCCGCCTGGTGCCCAACCTGAAGGCTGTGATCGTTCCGAATGCCAACCATATCGCCGAATATACCGAGGCGGAATTCGTAAACCGGCAGATCCTGGATTTTCTCTCCCAATGAACAGCAATAAAGGAAGAAAAGGAAATATGAACAGACCTAAAATCCACATCTTACTAAGCATTCTTATTTTGCTGGCTTTCCTGCCGGCTTGCGGTGGTTCCCCCGCTGTGCCGTCGATCAAGCTCAAGCCCTGCGTGATCGCCGGTTCCTCGGCGGAATGCGGCAAGCTGCGGGTCTATGAGGACCGGCAGGCCAAAAAGGGCCGGATGATCGATCTGAATATCGCCGTCATCCGGTCGAGCAGCCCG
>JBEKVG010000285.1:0-4889 GCA_049514195.1 Anaerolineales bacterium
CAATCCGGGACCATTTGCCCATATCAATGGGCTCTGGTACGGCGACCAGATCATTATCCACGCCGCAGGCGCACAGTATATCTACGAAGTGCGCGAAGTGACTCAAGTGGCACCCAATGCCGTCTCGCAAGCGATCAAGCACGAAGATCTGCCTTGGGTGACCTTAATCACCTGCCGGGGTTACAACGAAACCACTAACACGTACACGTACCGTGTGGTGGTAAGCGCAGTTCTGGTAACCGTAAAATAAGCTAAAGCTCTACTGGAATGGGCGGCCGAATGAGGCCGCCCATTTTCAATTAGAATAACGTAGTCACTGATTATTTCAAGGGATTAAATTCCTGGGGAAACTGGTGGGTTATAATGGCGTCACGGAGTTTGCAAAGTCGCGACTTCTTGTTTGTGTCATTGCCTGCACTGCCTGCGCCAGTACCGCAGGTACAGGTGTGCAGCAGGCACACGTGCGAAACCGGCGTTTTTGCCGGTTGACGTGTACCACGCCTGCACCCCGCAGGGGCGAAGTGGCAAGCAATCTCATGGCTATATGTTGGGATTGCTTCGGCGGGAGTACGCCGCCTCCTAAGAAACTCAACCTGTGTCATTGCGAAGGCCGGTGCTTTCCCGGCCTGCCTGTCCTGCCTGCACCGTGCCGCAGGCACAGGTGGCGGACAGGCCAGGGAAGCAATCTCCAAATAGCTCCAAATAGCCATGGGATTGCTTTGCTCGCTGAAGTGCGCTCGCTCGCACGTGTGCCTGCTGCACACCTGTACCTGCGGTACTGGCGCAGGCAGTGCAGGCAATGACAGTTTCTTTCAGAATGAAGAGCGCCACGCGCTGTGGAATTACTCGCAATGACACCTCGAACGGACCTTGAAACACCCTTATAATAGCGTCATGTTAATTGATAAAGCGGAGATTCTGGTTCAATCCGGCAAAGGCGGGGATGGGATGGTGCACTTCCACCGCGAAAAATACGTGCCGCGCGGCGGGCCGGATGGCGGCGACGGTGGCCGCGGCGGGGATGTGATCCTCGAGGTGCGCCCCACCCTGAATTCCCTGACAGCTTTCCGCTTCACCACCCGGTATGTTGCCGGGGATGGCAAGGGCGGGGGCTCAAACAACAAATCTGGCAAATCTGCCGAGGAACTGATCGTGCCTGTTCCACCCGGCACAATTGTCTATGATATTAGCGGGGGCGGAAGCCTTCCGCCCATCCTGGGCGACCTGACCGCTTCCGGGCAACAGCTGGTGGTCTGCAAGGGCGGGCGGGGCGGGCGCGGTAACCCCCATTTCAAGAGTTCCATCAACCAGATCCCACGCACGGCCGAGAACGGCGAGCCGGGGGAGGAAAAACGCCTGCGCCTCGAGCTTAAACTGATTGCTGACATTGGCATCGTGGGCGTACCCAATGCCGGCAAGTCCACCCTGCTCTCCGTCCTGACCAATGCCAAACCAAAGATTGCAGCGTACCCGTTCACGACGCTCGAACCGAACCTGGGCGTGGCGGAAGTGGGAGATGGCAGCACGGTCGTCCTGGCGGACATCCCAGGTTTGATCGAAGGGGCGGCGCAGGGTGCCGGGCTGGGACATGACTTCCTGCGGCATGTTCAGCGCACGCGGGTCCTGATCCACTTGCTGGATGGCCTGTCGCCTGACCCGCTGGCGGACCTTGCACAGATCAACCGCGAGCTGGCTTTGTTCGACCCAGGGTTGGCGCAGAAGCCACAGATCGTGGCCCTGAACAAGATCGACCAGCCGGAGGCTCTGGAACGCTGGCCGAAGCTCAAAAAGGAACTCAAAAAGCGGGGTTACGAGGCGCTGGCCATCTCCGCCCTGGCGCGTACGAACGTGCACGCGCTATTATTGAAGGCAGTGAAAATGGTGGCAGAGGCCCCCGTCCCGCAGGAGACGGAAACCTCCCTGCCGGTTTACCGGCCGGCCGAGGATGCGCGTGCCTTTACGATTGCGCGTGAAGCAGATGGGACCTGGCGGGTTAAATCCGCCGCCATCGAGCGACTGGCTGAAATGACCCCATGGGAGCAGAGCGGCTCAGTGCGCAGGTTCCAGAAAATGATGGAACGCCTGGGCGTGGATAAAGCCCTGCAGGAGGCGGGTGCGCATGAAGGCGATACGGTCCATATTGGGGAATTTGAGTTGGAATACCAGGAGTAATGAGCGGTATAATCATCTTGAAAAGAGAGAATGGAGTTCGTAATGACCTTTACACTGACCGCTTATATAGAGCTCGATCCTGAAACAAATCTTTATGTGGGCTTGATCCCCGGTGTTCCCGGCGCGCATACACAAGCCGCAACCCTGGACGAATTGCAACAAAATCTGCAGGAAGTGCTTACCTTGTGTCTCGCAGAGAATCCTGATGTGGCGAAAGAGATGCCACACTTTGTTGGGATTCAACAGGTAGAGGTCGTTGTATGAGCCGTCTGCCCGTCGTGGATTTCAAAACGATGGATAGACTCTTGCGTTATCTCGGCTTTGAAGCCGTGCGACAAAAAGGCAGCCATATTTTCTATCGTCACCCGGATGGCAGGACGACCACTCTCCCAAACCATGCGGGCAGGGATTTAGCCAGCCCGCTGGTTCGTGAGATCCTACGTGAGATTGATCTGACGCCGGATGAGTTTGTTGAAAAATTACAGAACCGATGATTTTGCGAGGCCAACACACAGGAAGGCGATACGGTCTACATTGGGTAATTTGAGTTGGAATATCAGGAGTAGTAATAGCGAAGTCCCCCTCAGGTTGTTAGCCTTTGGGGGATTATTTTTTGATCAATCAATGCATTTGCCGTTGTGTGGCTAGACAGTTTGAGAATGTTCGCCTAAAATCTCTTTGTCAGTTGTTTTCATGGCATTAGGAGGCCAGCATGGGCGCTCATATCCTTTTGGTAAGCTTGCCAACCCGTATCGCCTCCCTTATATTGGGCACAGGCGATTTGTATTGCGTGTATCATTAATATTTCTTCAATCTTTCCAATCCCTCCTGGAGGGTATCTCCCAGGTAAAGGCCGGGCACCCGGTCTTTTAATTCCGGCTGGATGACAAATGCCCGCCCGGCGAAGGTGACCATCGGCCCGCCTGTAACTGGCTGGATCCATTTCGGCCAGTCCGCCAGGCTGCGGGCGGTTTCTGCGAGCATGGCCACCAGCACCAACACACGTGGCTGGACCTGTCCGACAAAGGTCGCCAGGTCGGCAAAGGGCACGTTCTGGCCCAGGTAAACCACCGGCCAGCCCTGGCGGCGCAGCAGCACAGCCAGCATGAGCAAGCTGCCTTCATGCCATTCTTCAGGAGCGCAGGCCAGGACGATTGGATTGGTTTCGATGGGAGGTGGCCCGGTCACCAACCACATCAACAGGCGCTGGCGCAGGTAATTGCTGGCCAGGTGTTCGTCCGACACTGTGATGCGGCCTGCCTCCCAGGCTTTCCCAATTTCGGCCAGCACTGGACCGATGATGTTCAGGATGATCTCCTCGGGCGAGGTAAAAGCCAGCATTTCATCAAGCAGGCGGTCGGCACGCCTCAGGTCATGCTGGAACAACGCCTCGGCTAGTTGGGTGCTACCGACCGGTGGACCGGAAACCCGGTCCACGGCTCGAGGGACTTTGAGCGGATGCCCCGGTGGCAGGCGGCCTTCGTTATCCATTTAGTGAAACGCATGATATCGGAGAAATCGAATTATGGAAAAGGATGAATCATGAATACACTTTCAGGAAAAGTTGCCGTTGTAACCGGGGCCAGCCGCGGTTTGGGGAAGGCCATCGCCACGCTCTTTGCGCTTGAAGGCGCGAGTGTGGTGCTGGCCGCCCGCTCGCAGAAGGAGATCGAACAAAATGCGGCGGAACTGCGCGAGCAGGGATGCGCAGCCGTATCCTTTGTCTGCGATGTCTCTGACCCGGCCCAGCTCGAGGCGCTGGCGCGCTTCACCATTCAGACCTACGGGCACTTCGACATATGGGTTAATAATGCCGGCGCCGCGGGTCCCTATGGTGCAACTTTTGACCTGGCGCCCGACCACTTCCTGGGAGTTCTCCAGACGAACATACATGGTGTTTATCACGGTTCGAGACTGGCCATGCGGCATTTCCTGCCACGTAAATCCGGGAAGCTTATTAACATCCTGGGCGCAGGCTCGAAAAAGCCCGCCCCCAACCAAAACGCCTATGGATCGAGCAAGGCCTGGATCCGGATTTTCACGTTGGCGCTGGCAAGGGAATACCGCGACAGCGGTGTGGGCGTGTACGCCTTGCTGCCTGGCCTGATGGATACCAACCTGCTGACGGAGGTTGTCACTTTCAAGGAGCACGCGCAACGCCTGCGTAGGATCATGCCTATGGTTGTGCGGGCCGGCGGCAAGAAACCGGAAGTGGCTGCCCGTAAAGCCCTATGGTTGGCCTCTTCCGCCACGGATGGAAAGACCGGCCTGGAGGTGAAACTGGGTTCGACCTTCACCTTCCTGTTGGGTTTCCTGCGAGAGGGATTGCGCAGCCTGTTGCATTTACCTACCCGCCCGGTTGAAATGCATATTACCGTCATCCCTTCGGCTTTTGAGCCATTAGAAAAATAGGTTACTGTTCTTCCCTCCCTGGAGACGGTCAATGACTGAGAAGAAGTGCTGGCTGCCCTCCAAATCCTCTAAATTCCTGATATAAAAATACCATCCTGTTGTACAGAGCTTTAACATTCTAGCTTGACAAAATAGCAGTGTCATTGCGAGTAAATCCACAGCGCGCGGCACTCTTCATTCTATAAGAAACTGTCATTGCGAGCGAGCGCACTTCAGCGAGCGAAGCAATCCCATGGCTATTTGGAGATTGCTTCAGGCCGGGAAAGCACCGGCCTTCGCAATGACACAGGTTGAGTTTCTTAGGA
>JBEKVG010000286.1:0-4287 GCA_049514195.1 Anaerolineales bacterium
ATGGTTGGCTTTTTTCATATTTGAATTTAAGAGGAGAAATATGGCGAATTTTAACTTCAAGCGTGTACTTCTCAAAATAGGTGGCGAAAGCCTGGCTGGCCCGAATGGCTTCGGAATCGACCCTGAACAAGCCGATGCGGTGGCGGCGCGTGTCATAGACGTACGTGCAATGGGGATAGAGGTGGCAATTGTCATCGGGGCTGGTAACTTGTGGCGTGGCAAACAGGGTCTCGATCATGGAATGGAACGTGCCACGGCTGATTACATGGGTATGCTGGCGACGGTCATGAACGCCATGGCCCTGATGGACGCCCTGGAACGGGCAGGTGTCTATACACGCGTCCAATCCGCTATCGAAATGCGAGCGGTGGCCGAACCATATATTCGCCGGCGTGCAATCCGCCATCTCGAAAAGGGGCGGGTCGTCATCTTTGGCGCAGGTACCGGCAACCCGTTTTTCTCCACCGATACCGCTGCAGCGCTGCGAGCGGTTGAAGTTGATGCGGATGTGCTGATCAAGGCCACAAAGGTGGATGGTGTCTACGATGCCGACCCGAAAAAGAATCCCGCAGCCAAGAAGTTTGATACACTCACCTACATGGACGTAATCAACCGTCACCTGGAAGTGATGGACAGCACAGCCATCTCTCTATGCATGGACAATCATCTCCCCATATTGGTGGTCAATCTGTGGGATCCCTCTGCGCTTGAACGCGCCCTGCATGGCGAAAAAGTGGGCACGTTGGTTTCGGCCTAAAGCCAGCAGATCGCCGATAGCTTTTTGATACTTTTTGTCAGGGCTGTCTGGCGAGACTTAGTACTCGGCAGTAGCATTTTTTTTAGTTTTAGGGTATCCTTAAGGCAGAAATTTTCTAAATATAACAGGAGGCCGACGTGATAAAAGATCTACTTAAAGACGCTGAAACACGCATGCACGCCGCAATCCAAAACCTAGATGATGACCTTTCTGGTATCCGGACCGGACGGGCCACTCCGGCGTTGGTGGAGAAATTATCGGTTGAGTACTATGGTGCCCCCACTCCCCTGGTGCAACTGGCATCCATCTCCGTTCCTGAACCACGCAGCTTGCTAATCAAGCCCTTCGATCCGGCTTCGTTAAAGAATATCGAGCGGGCAATCCTCGTTTCGGAACTGGGTCTAACCCCTAATAACGATGGGAAACAAATCCGACTCAACTTGCCTGTCCTTACCGAGGATCGGCGCCGGGAGCTTGTGAAAGTTGTCCACAACCGTTTGGAGGATTGCCGTATTGCTGTCCGTAATATCCGCCGCGACCTGCATAATGACATGCGTGAGCTTGAAAAAGAAAAGCTTGTTTCTGAAGATGACTTGAAACGCGGCGAAGAGGAACTCAGAAAGTCACAGACCGCTTTATCGAAGAAATCAATAAACACGGACAGCATAAAGAGCAGGAAATCATGGAGGTGTAGTGATACTCTAAATGTCACTACCAAAATATGGCAAAAAAGTCCACGGCCTCCAGGTCGCGAATTCCTACTCACGTTGCCATCATTATGGACGGGAACGGACGCTGGGCACTTGCGCGCGGTCTGCCTCGTCTGGTAGGTCATCGTGCCGGTACTGAGAATATACGCCGCATTATTACCGCTTGTGTTGAGTTTGGTGTTAAATACCTGACCATCTACGCTTTTTCCACGGAGAATTGGGGGCGCCCTCGCGAAGAAGTCGAGGGTCTGATGAACATTCTCGAAGATGTTATTGACCGTGAACTTGCGGAGTTGAACAAAGAGGGTGTGCAGTTGCGTCATATTGGGCGATTGGAACGCCTGGACCCCAAACTTCAGGAAAAAGTCATAGATGCCATTGAACTGACCAGGCATAATGACCGCCTGGTCTTGAATATCGCTTTCAACTACGGGGGACGCGATGAAATAGTGAATGCCATCCAAAATATGATAAAAGACGGCGTCAAGCCTGAAGAAGTGACCTCTGACCTCGTCAGCCACTATCTTTTTACTGCAGGCGTTCCGGATCCGGACTTGATTATTCGTACCTCGGGTGAACTGCGTGTCTCGAATTTTCTGATCTGGCAGGGCGCCTATTCTGAATGGTACGTTACCTCCGTCTACTGGCCCGATTTCGATAAGGCTGAATTCCGTAAAGCATTGGATACATTTGCCCAACGCGACCGCCGTTATGGTGGTCTCTCCCAGGTAGACGGGGGGAATGACTTTCGTGCTGATTAAACGAACCATTACCACCCTTGTTCTGATTGCCATTGGTATCCCGGCAATAATACTTGGAGGGGTTTATTATTTTGCCTTGGTAACAATATTTTTGGTGGGAGCTGCCTGGGAGTACGGGCGTATCTTCGGCAAAGCAGATTGCAAGGTTTCCGAACCGCTCCTGATCGGTTGCGTCATCCTGATTGCCATGGCCAGGACATTTTTCCCTAACCTGGCCGTAGTAACACTGACTTTATCCATCCTGGTTTCCATGACATGGCACCTGTTGGATTACGAAAAAGGACGCGACCGGGCTGCCACCGACTTTGCTGTCACTATTGCTGGGATCGTTTACCTGGGCTGGATCGGGGCGTATCTGATCGACTTGCGGAACCTGCCCGCTGGATTGTGGTGGTTGCTGATCGTGCTTCCCACTACCTGGTTGGCCGATATGGCCGCTTATTTCGTGGGTGTCCGCTTTGGGAAACACTCACTCAGTCCACGCCTCAGCCCGAAGAAAACCTGGGAAGGGTATTGGGCTGGAGTCGTTTTCGGTACGCTTGGTTCAGTCGGGTTGGTGATTTTGTGGCACAGCTTTGGAGGTCCGGCCGTAGCGTGGTGGAAAGGGGCCGCGCTGGGGGCGGCGCTTTCCATCCTCACCACTCTAGGTGACTTGGGCGAGTCAATGTTCAAACGGCAGGCGGGTGTAAAAGATTCGAGTAACTTCTTTCCGGGTCATGGGGGCTTCTTGGACCGGATCGACTCCTGGCTTTGGGGAGCCGCCTTGGGCTATTTGATCATCGCCTGGTTCCTTATTTAGGTATTTTAGGGAATTCTGGTTCCGTAGATGATCACAATGCTCTAACGGTTTTATCCTTGTCAGACACCCTGCTCTCGAATATACTCGTTATGGAGGAACCGATATTCTATGGTAAAACAGCGTGTCTTGCTGGTAGATGACCACGAAGTTGTTAGGCTTGGCCTGAGATCATTACTGGAGCGCCACCCGCAATTTGAAATCGTTGGCGAAGCCGCCTCGGCCCGGGATGCCCTTGAGCAGGTAGCGAATAACCATCCTGATGTAGTGGTGATGGATATCCGCCTGCCGGGAACTTCCGGCATCGAAGCTTGTGAAGAAATCACCAATCGTTTTCCGGAAACCCATGTGCTCATGCTAACCTCCTATGCCGAGGATGAGATGCTTTTCTCGGCAATTCGTGCGGGTGCATCGGGCTACGTTCTGAAACAAATTGGCGGTGAGGAGTTGGTGCGGGCGCTTGAAGCAGTTGCGCGCGGCGAGGCGTTGCTCGACCCAGCAGTGACGCAGCGCGTTTTCCAGGAAGTTCGCCGGGCTGTGAAGGAGGAGGAAGCGTCAGCTTTTGCCCATCTAAGCCAGCAGGAGAAGCATGTTCTGTTGCTTGTCTCGGAAGGCAAGACCAACCGTGAGATTGCCAAAGCACTCTTCCTTGGCGAAGGGACAGTGCGCAACTATGTCTCTAGTATCTTATCCAAGCTGGGCGTCAGCAATCGGGCTGAGGCTGCTGCTTATGCGGTGGAGCACAATTTGCGGGAATATATCTCCATGTAGGTTGACAAAATCATACTTTCGGATAAAATACAGCCCGCATGCCGAAGTGGCGGAACTGGCAGACGCGCTAGGTTCAGGGCTTAGTGGCCGCAAGGTCGTGAGGGTTCAAGTCCCTCCTTCGGCACCATGCAGCAGCAGACCCGCGGAAACGCGGGTTTTTTTGCGACCGATGCTTGCCAAAGTTCTGCAGAGAGGGTAAGATATGCATATGAAATTGAAGTGGCGGTTCATCCTGATTACTTTAGGCTTGCTCCTGGCGGTTGTTTTGTTGATCGATTTTAATCGTCGCATGGAAGAACTGAACCGTCTTACCACGAACCTCGAATCGGTCCATGCTGAGGGTACAGCAGTCATGCAGACGCAGGTGGCATTGAAGGCCCAGGTGGCCTTTGCCACTTCAGATGATGCAGTAATGGAATGGGCTTATAAGAATAAATTGGTACGCCCGGGTGAGCATCCAGTGGAGCTGGTGCCGGGAGGTGTTGTCACCGC
>JBEKVG010000287.1:0-4273 GCA_049514195.1 Anaerolineales bacterium
TTTGCCTCGCGGCTTTGAATGGTCAAAAATGGCGAAAATCACGGGGAAAACGCCCCTGTAGCTCAGTGGATAGAGCGTTAGCCTCCGGAGCTAAAAAGGGGAGTTCGAGTCTCCCCAGGGGCACCATAGACGCCGCTTAACGCGGCGTTTTTCGTAAAAGTGTATTCTATGAAGAAACTTTTATTCCTGTTGATGTTACTTACCCTGCTTGCTTCAGCCTGCGGGACCTCAGAACCGGTTACCAAAGAACCACTAAGGGATACGTCAGTGGCCACTGCCTCGCCCATGCTGTTTCCCTCGCAGACGCCCACTGACACCGTGGTACCGCCTACAATGAAAGCCATCCCGCAAACCATTGAAGGCACGTTGACTATTGAGGTCAATGTCCGCAGCGGACCCGGCACAAGTTACACATCCCTCGGTCAGCTCAATGCTGGGGAGAAAGTCCAGATTATTGCTCGGGAAGGTACAGGTAAATGGTATCAGATTCTCTACCCTGCCGCCTCGGGTGGACTTGGTTGGGTAGCAGCTCAATTTGTCCAGATTGCAGCCGGAACCGAGGTACCGTTGGAGGCCACTCCCACTGAAACTGGTCCAAGCGGGCGCGTTGTGCAACGTCTCAACGTCCGCTCCGGGCCTGGGATGACGTTTACCTCGCTGGGGATGCTCGAACCGGACGTAGTTGTTTCCCTGACTGGAAAAAATTCCACAGCTTCCTGGTTCCAGATTGACTATCCCTCCGGCCCTGGTGGATATGGGTGGGTTACCGCACAATTTATCCAAACGAACGTCTCTGATCTGCCCGTTCTCGACGATTATGGTACTCCGATTGCCAGCGGTACAACCAATCCGGTGTCCATTCTGATCACTCCCACGCCAACCATTGGCCCAGCTTTTGCCGATAACGATTCTGCTGCCAATCCGGCCATCCGTGTAGCTTTCTCGGCCTCCGGAACGCGTCAGTTTACATACTCTAGCCAGGTCTCTGCCCCGGATGGCGATCCCGAGGATTGGGTTGAGTTCACGCCCTATGCCATCAATGGTACCGATGCCCGCTTGATTTTTAGCCTGACTTGTTCAGGTAACGGCGCATTGACTGTCGAAATATGGCAGGAAGGCTCCTTGCTCTCAGGCTGGGGGACACTGGCATGTGGAAATTTGGATAGATCAATTACCCTCCCTGCCGGTCAAGTCCTTGAGATGCGTCTGGCTCCCGCTCCGGGCGACGGTCTGCGGCTTGTGGATTATGTTCTGACAGTGGAGAATACGCCCTAGATGATTTGGTATCGATGTGGCCATTAATTAATATTTTCTCTCTGGACGAATACGCATTGACCGGGTATATTTGAGTTACCATTCAGAGGTCTTTTGGCTGGTCGTATAACTCTTTGGATTTTCCAGAAGACTGCGTAAATATTTGGACTGAAATCCTGTAGTGAGGGAGCAATTCGATAAAAACAAGTTCAAAAATTGATGCGATGATCAACAACTTGCTGTTGAGACTCCAGGAATTAATCCAATGATTGAAATTGACCCCCAACGAATCGCCGAATTCTTAAGGATTGTGTTCCTCCGATTATGGTCGGAGAGCGCTGGTTTGCCTGTCGCAGATATTTTTGCGTATATTCCTCAGGAAACCACGTTAACAGAATATGAAAAGGGTGATTTCCCTTCCACCCATACTCCCAGGTACGAAAGGATTATAAGGCTTGCCACAACCCCCTATGTAAGGGTTGGATGGCTTGTAAAGAACAAGGGCCGCTGGTTCCTTACCGATGAAGGGAAGCAGGCATGTAAAAGTTTTCCGACTGCGGATGCATTTTATCAAGAAGCTGGGCGGTTATTCGACGAATGGCGACAGAACCGCTCCCTCCAGGCACTTGTCACAGAAGAAGCTGAGGAAATGGCTTGGGAACAAATTCGCAGTTATTTGCAGGAAATGAAACCTTACTAGTTTCAAGGTATGGTAGGAGATCTTCTCTCAGCGATGGGGTATCACATCGTCTGGGTTGCTCCTTTGGAAAAAGACCGCGGATTCATAAATTTCGTGGTTTATTCTGATCCTTTGGGAATTAGCAATCCTCGTATAAAGGTCCATATATTGCATCGCGGCCAACCTGTGCTAAATGAAGGCTTGAGGGCTTTCTTGTCTATTCTTGGGCCTGAGGAGGCAGGGATTTTTATTTCTTCAGGTGGCTTCACCAATAGCGTGATAGAAGAAGCGCAGGAACAAAGGCCAGACAGAATCACCCTGATTGACTTGGAACACTTTTTCGACTTGTGGGTGGAATACTATAACAACCTCACGAATGTGGGCCGGCAGAGTTTTCCCATAAAGCCAATCTATTTCCTGTCATCTTTGGAATAAATCGCGACTTTTACCTTCAATTTCTGCAATTTCACATCTTTGTGAGTCCTTATTATGGTGGGGAGCTCTTGGAGCGGGCGCTTGCTGGGCGGGAGTTGAGGATGTTCTATATGCTATAATGAAGTATATGGGTAGACTACCTGGCCTCATCGTCGCCATTTTCCTCGGCTTGCTGGGGGTCTTTTTTTGTATTCGTTCAGGTCTCCATTTCATACAACTCAGTCGCCGCCAGGCCAGTTGGCCGAGGCGTCGCCAACAGATAGCGGCAAGCCGAAGATATTTTGGACTAGCAATAGTCTTATTCATTGGGATCGTTGCCGGCTGTGTGTTTTACTTTAATGGAATAAATGTTCACCCCATCCTTCTCTTCACCTCGACTACTTCAAAGCAGACTGAGACCACAACGCAGACTGCGACCATTGTGCCATCTGAAACGCTTACAAATACACCTGTTGGTACAAGCACTTTTACCCCAACCGATACTCCGAGTCCGACTCCTATGCCCTCACTAACATTCACCCCTACTATGTTTCCGAGTCAGATCCCCAGCCCCACAGACACACGCTGGCTAACTCCATACCTCTCCCAAACACCCTTCCCGACAGACACACGCGCGCTAACTCCATTCCCCACCCAAACACTTATCCCGACAGACACACGCGCACTGACTCCATTCCCCACCCAAGCGCCTTCCCCGACAGACACACGCGCCCTAACTCCATTCCCGACCCAAGCGCCTTCCCCAACCGATACACGTTGGCCATCGCCTACGCCAACTGGCGCTCAATAATATACTCTGATGGAAAATAGATGCGTGAAACCATTTACGGTCGCAATCCTGTCTATGAAGCCCTGCGTGCCAAACGCCGGGATGTTTTTCGCCTGCAAATTGCGGAGGGTGTGCTGGAAAGGGGCCGCCTGATTGAGATCCTGGAGCTGGCAGCACAATCCAAAATCCCCGTTGAACGCGTGCCGCGCCTGCGGCTGGATAAACTCAGTGATAGTCATCAAGGTGTGGCATTGGAAGTCAGCGGTTATCCATATATTGGGTTGGATGACATTCTCGATAACGCCAGACAGAGCGACGAAGCCCTTTTTGTGCTCATCCTGGACACCCTGCAAAATCCGCAAAACCTGGGCACGCTTATCCGAACCGCAGAATCAGTCGGTGTGCACGGGGTATTAATCCCGACCCACCGGGCGGCAGAGATCACGCCAGCGGTCGTTTCCGCTTCTGCGGGAGCCACTGAGCATATGCTGGTAGCGCAAATCAATCTGGCACAGGCCATCCTCGCGTTGAAGGAGGCGGGTGCCTGGGTCGTTGGCCTGGATGAAGGTCTGGATTCCAAAGGCCCGTCAGAGATCCGGCTGGATGGCGCCCTGGTGGTGGTGGTTGGTAGTGAAGGGGAAGGCATTCGCCCGCTTGTCAAGTCGAAATGTGATTTTCTACTGCGTTTACCTATGCAGGGACAGGTTGAGTCGCTCAATGCTGCTGTTGCCGGGTCCATAGTGCTTTACCTGGCCTACCTCGCTCGCCGGAAACAAGATCCATCCGGCCATAGCCCTATCTGAATATTTTTCTTTTCGCCTATTTGATATTTCACTGGAGACTTTTTCATGCCAACGGCCTCATTCCATTTTCCATGCGGCTTCCTGTGGGGGACTGCTACCGCAGCCCATCAGGTCGAAGGTAACAACACCAACAACAACTGGTGGAAGTGGGAGCAAGATGGACACACAAATGGCAAATCTGGATTAGCCTGTGATTGGTGGAGCGGTCGTTGGAAGGAGGATTTCGACCGCGCTGCTGAGACCGGGCAAAACGCCCACCGCCTCTCGGTTGAATGGAGCCGTATCCAGCCCGCACTCGACCGCTGGGACGAGGCTGCTCTGGAACGCTATCGC
>JBEKVG010000288.1:0-4268 GCA_049514195.1 Anaerolineales bacterium
ATCTCGATGTGGATAACTACGTTGTTGTTGATATGGGAGTTTTTGTGAAGTTCGTTGATGCCTTGGGCGGGGTTGACGTAAATTTGCCTGCACCAGTTGATGGAACTCCCGATTTTCCCTTTTTCAATGCGGGCCAACAGCATTTGAGCGGCACACAGGCGTTGGAACTGGCTCGCATCAGGGAAAAATATTCCACCCTGATCCGCGATAGTAATCAAGACATCATAATTAGAGCAATCTTCAATAAATTAAGTTCCCCCGATATAATTGTCAAGGTACCCAAGTTGGTGCAAGCATTTCAGAATGCAGGATTGACGGATCTTAGCCATAGTCAAATCGAAAATATGGTTTGTTTACTGAGAAAGATGGATAGAACGAACCTAACCTTCAGGTCAATACCGGATAAATATTACATATATGCTTGGATCTATGATGATTATATGCATCAAGATGAAAACATATGGAATGTTGATTTCAACATCTTCCGTTCCTATATCAGAGATTTTATGAATGGCCAATGGCCTCAAGATTGAATGAACGCAAGCTAAGGATGATCTGCTATTGGAATCTAAGGCAGATAATGTCCGCTCTAAACTTCTTAATTCATTACTTCATTACACCTGCAATTCATTGCCAGATACAATAAACATCTTACTAGGTAATTAAGTGAGCGGACGGTTTTTTCGCAACGTATTCCTCAAAGGTCTTTTACTATTCATACTGCTTGACCTGGCCCTTGTGGCTGTTAATCCTGCTGGGATTGGTAAGGTTTCTTTATATAACCATATCTTTCCGGGTCGGCTACGTTTCCCCTTTGGTGAAGACTCGGCTCAATCTTACAATCTGAGCCTCTTTAACCTGGATGCCATGTTCGCTTCACAAGTCATCGCGGCCAGGCAAAAACCGAAAGACGAATACCGGGTACTTGTCATTGGTGATTCGTCAACCTGGGGCATACTCCTCCGCCCGGAGCAAACTCTTGCTGGCCAATTAGACGCAGCCGATATGCAACTTTGCGGGAAAACGGCGCGATTTTACAACCTGGGCTACCCGACCATCTCACTGACAAAAGATCTGATGGTGTTGGATTATGCCATGCGCTACCAACCGGACCTCATCATCTGGCCCATGACCCTTGAGGCATTTCCGCTTGATAAACAATTGACATCACCCATTGTTGCAAACAATGCTGATCGTGTGGATGACCTGATCGTTCGCTATAACCTCCCGTTCGATTTAAGCGATCCGAACCTGATCCGGCCAAATTTTTGGGATCGAACCCTTATTGGTCAGCGGCGCGCCCTTGCAGATATATTCCGGCTTCAAATGTACGGCGTTCTATGGTCTGCCACCGGCATTGACCAGGCCTATCCAACTGATTATGAGCACGCCCAGATTGATTTTGGTACCGATGCGTCTTTTCATGGCATGCAACCACCGACTATGGACCAAACAAAATTAGCTTTCGGCGTTCTAGAAGCCGGGCTGAAAGCGGCGGGTAAGACGCCAGTTCTGCTTGTCAATGAGCCGATTCTGATCAGTTCTGGTAAGAACAGTGATATCCATTACGACTTCTATTATCCGCGTTGGGCTTATGACCAGTGGCGCCAGATGATGGTTGAAGAAGCCACCAATCATGGCTGGAACTATCTCGATCTTTGGAACATTATCCCAGCCGGCGATTTTACGAATAGCGCCATCCATCTGACGCCGGAAGGCGAAGGACTCCTGACCGGACGTATTACACAAACCATCTCACAACAGACTTGTCAATGAAAACACTAAAAATCCCCTTATTGTTCACCCTAGTTATTTTTCTTGCCGCTTGTGGACGCTCGCAGGCGGAGCCTATCCCAACCGTCCCTGTAACTGCAACCAGTACCCAGGTCCCGACGGAAACCTCAACCGTAGCAACAACCACAACCACGCCTATCATAACCGCTGATTCAAATACTGTCGTACCACCTACACCTACACTGGCCCCGGATGCCTGGAAGAGTATGCCGATTGTCCCGGTAGTTTCCCCCCGTATGGTGGATGTGTATCGCGCCGGTCTGGCGGCCGGTCGTGATCCGGCCCGTTTTTCGAAAATAGGTGATTGCCAAAATATTACTACGTACTTCCTGGATTCATTTGACAATCCGAAAATTTATCGTTTGGGTATGCAGTATGCCTACCTACAACCAACGATTGACCATTTTTCCGGATCCTGGTCGCGCAAGAGTCTGGCGGTTAAAGGTGGGTTGAATGTTGCTGCTGCTCTGAACCCGCTTTGGGCTGATCCTCATCAATGCAAGCCTGGAGAGACGCCGATTGCCTGCGAAATTCGGGTCTATAACCCGAGTATTGTCACAGTCAGCATGGAAGAATCCTGGTCGGGGGATATCGTGCACTACAACTTATACTTACGTAAAATTGTCGAATATATCCTCTCGCAAAATGTAGTGCCCATTCTGGCCACACGTGCAGAAGTTCCCGGAAGCAAGATTGACATCAATGCCACTGTTTCACAGATCGCCTATGATTATCAGGTACCGCTCTGGAATTTTTGGGCTGCGACTAATCCTTTACCATCCCATGGTCTGACTGTGGATGATTTCCATCTCACACAGGCTCCTGACTTTTTTGACAATCCAAAGGATATGGAAGAGGGTTGGCCCTGGCGTAATCTGACGGCATTGCAATCTATTGATGCAGTATATCGTGCGGTGAGCGGACAGTGAATAAAGTCTTTAACCTAGTTTTCATTCTCACTATCATGACCGCCTGTGATACCGCCGCAAGCTCCACGAGGCTGGAAACTTCCAATCCCAGCTCCACTAAAAATAAGGAGCTTCCAACATTCACGTCGATTGTTTTATTCCGGCCGACGGAAACCATGATTCCTACAGCGACCCTTGATACCCGCCTTCCTCCAGAACGTTGGCAGGAATGGCCTGTCATACCAACCGTCAGGCCGGAAATGAAAGGAATTTTCCAGCGCGGGGTTGAAATGGGCAATAATCCCAAAGCCTTCATGAAAATTGGCGATGGTGAAATCTCAACGGTTTGGTTCTTGACTCAATATGACCTTGGGTCAGCCAATTATCACCTCGGCCCTTATGTAAACCTGCAATCTGTAATTAAATACTTCTCTGGATCGTTTAACCATGATGGTTTGGCGGCCGGGCGTGGTTTCAATACGACGATTATTTTGGGGCGCACCCCGATGGGGACGCCAGATTGCCAACCCGCTGAGTCGCGCCTGGATTGTGAACTGCGCACCTTCCATCCATCCTTTGCTATCATCTCGCTAGGAACAAACCAGATTCGGGAACCGGATGTTTTTGAGCCAGAACTACGCCAAATCATCGAACGCCTCCTTAAGGCAGGCGTTGTCCCGATTCTGTCGACTAAAGCCGACAACTTGGAAGGGGATTACCGGATTAACCAGATCATTGTTAAACTTGCTTACGATTACAACCTCCCATTGTGGAATTTCTGGCTGGTAGTTCAATCTTTACCGGATCATGGCTTGCAAGCAGATCGAGAACATCTCACTTATGCGTATAGTGATTTCAGCAATCCTGAAAATTTTCAATACGCCTGGCCTTGGCGTAACCTGACTGCCTTGCAGGTACTCGATAGTGTATCCCAGGCTGTAACTAGCCAGCCATAAGAGGGAAAAACCATCCAATGAAAAAATACTTTTTTTTGTTTTTCTTTTTTATTTTTCTTAGTGCTTGTGAAGCTCACATTTCGGGAAATGGGCCGGCTGTCCCATCCATCACCTACACGGAAACAATTCCCACTCCCACCGTTCCGATCGCTCCACCGCCAGAAACCATCGTAGCTCCTACTATAGTCCCAAATCCTACTGCAACGCCTGAAACGCGCCTCCCACCGGAACAATGGAAGGAATGGCCAATCGTCCCAGCCGTGACGGAGCATGCCATTGAGATCTATCGTTCCGGTCAGACGATGGGTTTGGACCCGCACGCGTTCTCCAAGGTGGGTGACTGCCAAAGTGTAAAAGCGGCTTTTATGGGCTATTTTGACATCCCTGTGCGGTATTCCCTGGGTAGCAATTATGTCTATCTCCAGCAAACAATTGATAACTTTGCCGGCCATTTCAATACAGATGGACAGGCCGTGAAAGGTGGCTTCAACGCTGCTGCAGTCCTTTCACCGCTGTGGGCTGATCCAAAAGCCTGCCTGGCCGGAGAGAATCCGCTGGAATGCGAGCTGCGCGTTACCAAGCCAATTATTGTCATTGTCAGCCTGGAAGT
>JBEKVG010000289.1:0-4243 GCA_049514195.1 Anaerolineales bacterium
TCGCGCGATGATTATTGGCAAAGGCGATAAACAAGCCATTGTGCGGTTCTCTACACGCAGTCTGAGTGCATTAAAGGACTACCTCTCCTCTAGGGCTGCACTGGACGGCTCATCCGGACGCCCCCTCCCCTCCCTGCCCCTCTTTGCACGCCATGATAAAGGGGCTGGGAAAAAAGTTAAGCCAATCACGACCACGACAGGAAGGAATATTGTCAGTGAGCATGTCCGCCAAGCCTTGGGCGACGATGCGGAAGGTCGCATCACACCCCACTCATTCAGGCATTATTTCGTTACCACCGTTCTGCGTGCGTCTGGAAATCTTAAATTAGCCCAGGAACTGGCTCGCCATGCCAATATCCAGGTAACTCAGCGCTATGCCCACCTTTCCGATGATGAACTGGATAAAGGTTATCACAATATATTTGAGAAATAAATTCAAGCTTCAAACCGAATGGCTGATTGCCTCAACTAGTCGGTCGATCTGATCTTTGGAATGGGTGGCAAAGATGGCGATCCGCAGGGCGCCACCGACAGGGGTGCTTGTGTAAGAACGTACCAATTCAACAGCGATGGCTTGTTCGAACAATTTATCTCTAATTCGCTCCAGGCTGACCCCTTGACGGGCTTCCAGGCAAAGTATCGGAACCGGCGTATCTGGCAGATCCCAACCCAAGACCCGCAGACCATTGCGCGCCATTCTAACATTTTCCCAAAGGTGGTAACGTAGATCGGGGGTTGTGCGTGCGATCGCCAAAGCGCGCGCAGATGCCGCTGCCACCACCAAAGGCGGAGGGCTGGCACCAGCACAGATGCGGGAAGCACGGTCGATGCTTTTCACCCATGCTGACTTCCCCCAAATCACCCCACCATAACCTCCTAAGGCCTTGGCCAATGTCGCGGAGGTGTGACAATTCGCATCCTGGATATCAAAAAATTCCGGTGTACCGCCTCCATTCTTACCCAAAACGCCGACTGCATGGGCATCATCTATGTAAACCAATCCCCTTAATGGTTTAACCAATTCCAGATATTCAGTAAGAGGTGCAATTTCACCGGAAACCGGGAATACCCCATCGCTTAAAACCAACGGACGTTCCTGCGGTCGCGATTCACTTCGCAGCAGGTCAGCCAGGCTTTGTGGGCACCTATGATGAAAGGGAGTGATCGGCAGGTTGGTAGCATAGGCCGCGTCCCAAAGGCTAAAGTGCGCCGACGAGTCGATGAAAATATGATCAAAGCAGTTACTGGTTGCCTGGGTTAGGATGGAAATTCCCATATAGCCGGAAGGAAAATAAAGAACCTTCTCAGCCCCAAAATAAGCACAGGCTTCCTGTTCCAACTCGTCATATACCGGATGCTCGCCATAGCCACCGCGCGAAGTGGCAGTAGAAAATCCGTAACGTTGGATTGCTTCCTGTGCAGCCTGTATTACAGCCGGATGATTTTGCAGACCCAGATATCCTGTGCCGGCAAAGTAATCCATTTCGCGACCGTTAAATACTGTTCGTGCCCCGGAGGGACTCTCCATGTGAAGCGCCATTAATACTTCTCAAAACTATCTTGTCATAAACATCCGGTATGGTCGTCAAGTATAATAACAAAACTTTGGCGAGGAGTAACCGAGTGGTCAAAGGCATCAGAAACCCGGTCCAGCGCGTGTCGGAATTCTTTCGAAACAAAATTTATCTTGCGCAGCTTTACCATTTAGCTACGCCGATTGCATTACAGAACCTGTTAACGGCATCGTTGGGTATGGTGGGGAGCATCATGGTTGGTCAGCTTGGGGATTCAGTCATAGCTGCAGTTGGATTGGCAGGCCAGGTTTTTTTTCTGCTCAATCTGATATTATTCGGAATCGGCAGTGGCTCAGCCATGTTTACAGCACAATTGTGGGGAAACAAGGATATTGATAATTTGCGCAAAGTCCTCGGGTTATGTCTAGTGATAGGCATGGTAACGGCGGTTTTTTTTGTATTTTCATGCGAAATCTTTCCTGACAGGATCATTGGCATTTTCACGATTGACCCACAAGTAATCACCCTGGGTGCCGAATACTTGCGAATTTATGCCTGGGCATTCTTATTCTTTTCCTTCACTTCCGGTTATGCTGCCATATTGCGGAGTATCGGTGAAGTCAAGCTTCCTATGGTCGTGACGGTATCTGCGCTCGCTTTGAATATTGCCCTCAATTATATTCTCATTTTTGGGGCGTTAGGTCTACCCGCTATGGGCATGCGCGGCGCAGCTTTCTCAGCTGTTATCGCAAGAATTTCAGAATGCATCGTACTTGTGCTTATCACCTACTGGAAAAAGTATCCGGTGGCTGCCAAAATAAGCGAACTACTTGGTTTTAATCTAGGCTTTGTCGTGAGCATATTCAAACCTGTCTTTCCCGTTATTATGAATGAATTGATGTGGTCATTAGCAATTACAGTGTATAGTATTGTCTATGCACATATTGGAACCCCATCCATTGCTGCCATGAACATTGTAGGTGCTGTTGACAACCTGGCGCTGGTTCCATTCTTAGGGCTTTCCTGTGCGATTGCAATCATTTCCGGCCATAAGATTGGGTCAGGCAAGAAAGAGGAAGCCTATCATGATGTTGGCAGGACACTGGTACTGACGGTGATGTTTGCGCTCCTAGTATGTGGAATTGTCCTCGCCATCAAAGGGCCAGTCATTAGCCTTTATAAAATAACCCCGGATGTGGCACTTTACGCAAATCGAGCATTAGTCATCCTGGCATTATGGATGGTTGTTCGTTCTCAAAACATGATCCTTGTCGTTGGAATGATGCGCAGCGGTGGCGATACGCGCTATTCGCTATTCCTGGATGGTGTCATCATATGGATATTAGGAGTCCCGATGGCTATGTTGGGAGGCTTTATCCTTCACCTCCCCGTTTATTGGGTTTATTTGATGGTGATGTCGGAGGAATTAACGAAGTGCATCCTTGGTTTGCGGCGCTATTTCTCTAGGAAATGGATCCACGACCTGACACAGACGGTTTACCTCCCCTCCCCTGCCCCAGATATCTAACGTAAAAGATTCATATTGGGTTAATAAAATATGTTCCTAGAGGAAACGCAGATGTACGCTGCCAGCTCTGGAATAACGCCCTTTCAACCTATGAGAACTTCAAAGCCCGTTCCCTTTTCAGCCTGCCCATTAATGATGACTCCTGTGCAATTACTCGATTTTCAAAAATTGCAAATAATTCTCTCCCACTTTGGTAGCTTTTTTTGTAATTTTATGAGACAAGAGCAGCTTTTCCAAGGAGTTTTATGCCAACTTTCTCACACTTTCGCCTAACGAAAATGGAGCTCAGACCTTTTTGCAGCCGAGTCAATGATGTAATCGGTAGATTCCAAATAAGGGTGCGAGAGAAACTCCAGGCTTCGGTTTTGGAATGTTCTTTCTTTGGCAGAATTTCCATTACCAGTTCAGTCTAATCTCTATTAAGCGCGAAATAAAAGGATTCCGAGGAGAATCAAACATGCTATAATCTCCGCGAGACCAATATGGAGAAGGGAACTCTAACTCCAAGAGCATAATTATGTTTAAGCATCGCACAATTATTCTACGAGTAGCTGGTTTGTTCTTGTCATGCGTTTTAGTTTTAATTGGCATCCTAATGCTAAAGCAGTCATCAATTGTTCCAGGGATAGTCGTGACCATCGCAGCAACCTTGATATTTGTGCTGGCGGCTTTCTTCAATGAAAAATATCCCTTGGGAGATGATGATGCACAAGCTTTCAAGCCTAATTTCGCCCCAGTTCTCTTCTGGCTGGGTAGTATTGTCTCCCTGATTTTTGTCATATATGCCCTGTCGAAAGATTATAGTACAGGCCTGGTAGGGTATTTGATCTCTGCTGGCTGGATTATGAGTCTCTTGCTCTTGATTATTGGAACGTTGTGGATCACTCATTGGCAACTCTTAAAATGGGGGCAAATCAAAGATTGGATTGGTAAGAATAAACGTGAATTACTCATCGTGACAGCGTTACTCCTAGTCAGCGCGTTTTTACGTACGTACATCCTCACTCAGCATCCTTACCCCTGGTCAGGTGATGAGTCATCCATTGGGATTGAGGCATCCAGGATCCTTAAAGGAGAAGTTACTAATTTTTTCGAGGGTGGCTGGTCAGGGCAACCTAACTGGTCTTTCGTACCAACCGCAATAACTGAGATTTTCTTCGGAAAAACTATCCTGGCTGTTCGCCTCGTAAGCGTGTTGGAA
>JBEKVG010000290.1:0-4645 GCA_049514195.1 Anaerolineales bacterium
TAGCAGCCAAATCGAACTCCCGCCCACACCAATCATTCCCACACTTACAGCAACAGCAACTCCTCCGCCAACCGATTTTATAATCGATCAAGCCAACGCAGTGGAACAATCTTTACAGGCTGGCGAGGCCATGGAAGTCACCTTCCCGGTTGAAGATAATGGATTTTTCGACGTGACCATTCCTCCCAATGCGCTGGCACAAGCTGAAACTCTTAGCATGGCTTCCATCCTACCCGCCTCGCAGACTGAAGGAAACTTCGAGCATGGTTTTTCGATTACGAACTCAGCCGACCCTACCAGTTCGTTAGAGCTATTAGAACCAGCCGAAGTTGTCTATGCCTACGCGAGTACCCTACCGCCCAATGCCCGACTCGTTTATTACGACCAAAACGCTCACGGCTATGTGGCCATGCCCACAGACAGGTCTGATGAAGAGGGAAAGACCATATTGACAACTGAGACCGATCATTTCACAGTCTTCCGGGTAGATACTGGTGGGACCATAGTTTCCGCCAATCCCGTTAGTCCTTTCTCCAAACTCTTGAAGAATTCATCCTTCTACATTGCTGTAGATGGGAAATTGCCGGTGACCGGATGGATGACTGGTATCAATGGCGGTACCCAGAATTTAACTGGGACACTCTCTTTCCAAACTCAAGTGGTGTCAGATACCCCAGGGATGAATGGATGCGTTTCGTCATGTACACATCTTCGAGGAAACGTCCAATCTGGGAATGGGCGTCTTCAAAGTCATTATACTCGGATAGATCTACCTCCTCTTCTTTGATAGTTCTCATTAACCGCTCGGCATACCCGTTTTCTTCGGGCTTCCCCTGTGCGGCCATGCTGATTTGAACCTGGTACTTTTGAAGCAAGTCAACATAGTCCTGGGCTGCATACTGAACACCCTGATCGCTGTGATGAATTTCAGGGAGACAGAGGCTGAACGCCATCCGTAAGGCCGCCATGGTCAAGTTGGTGTCCAAGACTTTTCCCAGGCTCCAACCACGGATCGAACGGGTGAACACATCCATGATGACAGCCAGGAACACAAACCCGTTGCCGAGCCGGACATACGTAATGTCGCAGACCCAGACTTGCTCCGGATGAGTGATCTCCAGGCCCTCCAGTGTCCTGGTTGACAATTACGAGGCAGCCAACACAAGGACGGCGGCAGACCTTTGTAGGAGGCTGGAATACTCTCGAGGGATGTAAAGGAAGTCGCGAAAAACACAAAAGGCAGTATAAGAAAAGAACTGTGACGGTGGTGAGATGATCATAGTTTCCGACGTCGAAAAGCCTGTATCATAAAGCGGGAGTTTCGCTCATAAAACCTTGACGACAAACCCACCCACTCCGGGGAAAGATTGAACGTCTCTTTCCGAAAAAATTATACTAAAAACCGTTCCCAGAGCGGGTAAATTTGAACGTCTCCTGTGAAAATCCGGTATACTACGTTCAGCTCAAAAAACAGGCATAAAACACCCGCCATATCTAGGGGATGTTTGCCTGTTTTAAGTATCAATTTCCACAGGTGGTGAACGTCTCTTTGTTTTATGCCAATTTAGGGCCTACTACGTTCAAAAATTAAAACTCAAACAAAAACACCCCTATATAGGGGGTGTTTCGCTAAAAATGTGCCATTTTGTCCATATGTGGGGTTTAGTGTTTGAGCGTGATATTGGCAAGGAGACGTTCTACCACTGAACCACGCCCGCAGGTTTTCCATTATATATGGTGGTTTATGCCCCTGATTGTATAAACAGTATGACTGTCGTTTGCATTAGGCAGATTGTTAGTCAGCAGCCACCAGATGTGGATGGAATCATTGGTTTTTGCCTTTATATGCGCCGTACAGGAACCATCCGATACAAACCTTTGTTGATTTCATACCAAATATACAGTCAGGGGCTGAGCGGACCATATATAGGGGTGATGGATGCGCCAAATCTGAAGCCGATGAATGATAGATGATGGGAATCATTGGTCAGGATGGAGGCTACGGCCAATAGTGGAGCGATGGACAGAAGAAGCAGATTGCGGCGGGTCAACAGACGGGCAGGCCAGGCATATTCGAGGATCAAACAGGTCATTGCGGTAGCGCTGGGCATCAGCCAGGCGAACTCGAACTTTACCTAAAAGATCTTGGTCTCCGTTGCTACAGACAGGTACTCCAAGGCAGGGCAGACAACCAATGGCATGGCGAGCAGGCACCAGATTACAAATGGTATGGCAGCGGGCACGTGACGTCTGTGCCATTCGTAGTTCGCCAACACGATCAACATGAGCAGCATAAAAACGGAGGGCCAGACGCTGGGAGTATAGGCGTAGTACCCGGTCATGAATGATCCTCCTTCAGGCGTTGACTAATCTTTGGCTTATTCAATGGATGAAAGGAACATGAGAACGACTGAAGCGGAAATCCAGCCCTGCGACCACAAACATTGCCAGAGCTGAAAGGATGCGCAGGCTCATCGCCACCTTCTGCGCGGTTTCGATTTCCGCGGCTCGGTAACGGGTCTCCGCATATTGGGGATTCGTGAAGGAAAAATAGATGAGGACAGATGTGTAGCAGATCACGAAAATCCCGAGGAAGATCCGGGCGTTTGGGAAGGCGATCGTTCCGGCTGGTATGAAGAGGGCAATCCCGAAGATAACAAGAGCGAGCATCCCATTCAGAATGGCTCTGAGAGCGAGAACAAGTTTCTTTTGAAGAGTACTGGAGTGGTTTGCCATGGCTTCCTAAATTTGACACACTTTCGACAAGATAAGTGCATCCCCTCAAAGGTGAAGCCACTGGAGTGCTTGGTAACACACAGAGTGTTGAAATATGCCCTAGCTCCGCAGCAGGTTTCTTGGAGCAGGGTACATCAATATTCCGCAATTGCTCATAAGTAAAGTTGAAAATTGGACCTGAAGCAGAGGTATTCTGCTGAAGGTAGTAATAATGATAGACAATCGAGATTTTGTCAGCTGTCAGCCTGACATCGAGTTCAACGGCATCATCCTCCAATTCAAATGCGCGTTGAAAGGATGCTACTGTAATTTCCGGGGCATCGGTCGGAATACCGCGATGGGCGACGATTTCAAATGGTTTCACAATTCGTCGTGGCGAAGTGTCCGATCATATTTAATCCAGCCAGGTGAAAATAGAACGACCTCCCAATATCAGGCTGGGACTAGACAGGTTGCCGGTGGATCAGGCGCTCGACATCTAGTGCGGATACTGATACATGGGGACAGCGCCGGCCGTCTCCGCCGTCATCGGGGTGGAGAGCTGGATCTTAGTGCTCATGAAAACGAGGCTGCCAAAGCCGGTAATCATCTGCGGCAAGGTAAAGGCACAATGCCCGTAACTTTTGATCGTGATGGGAAGATAGAGAGTCGGGGTGAGTTTGCTGATGACCTTGGCCGTGTAGAGTGTCTCATGCCAGTAAGGAACGATCGGATCACCGGTCGTGTGCATCACCACCAACGGCCTAGACAGTTTTCCGGAGGTCTCGTAATACGTAGCGATATTTGCCAGGGCAACCGGTGAAGCCTTGTACCGTTTAACTCCCAGATTGAGCAGGACATCACTGGCAGAACCAGAATAGACGTGCGTCATGTTGTCAAAAGGCTGACCGCCCAATTTTGCGATCCCGTCATTGGTGGCAAAAACGTTGTACCACAGCAGGCCAAGGACGGTCTCTCCTACGGTATTCGGGTCGCTCGGATCAACGGCGGCACCTGTAACGGCCAGCAATTGCTGTGTACTGGCCGGCTTGGCAGCCAGTGTGGAGGTAACGAGAGGAACATAGGTTGAATCCCAATTATTCATTAAAACAGGCGGGATGTTCACCGCACTGCCGGGCAGGACTTTGAAATTTGGCGTATCCATGAAATAATCAAAGACGGTCCGGAAATCGCCCCAGTAATTGATCTGACCGCGAAAACTCCCGATCGGTCCACACATGGACATCCCGCCGGTAAATTTGTTAGGGTATCTTTCAATTGCGAGCGTTGTGACCAGCCCGCCTTCAGAGGCGCCAACCAGGTAAATATGAACCGGTGGTGTGCCAATCTTGGAATTGAATATATTCTCAAGGTCGAGAATGTCAGAAATTCCCGACTGCACTGCCAGGCCATTTTCCCGGTAGCTGGTGGTGGCAAAGGCATATCCCAAGGTGTTGACAATATTTGGCAGGTAGAGAGTACCGCCCTGGCTATCTGTAAAGGTCATCTGGTCCCAGGGGATGTCCACCGGGTCGGTGACGGAGACATAGCCATGTGCGAATATGACCAGGTCATGGTTCCATCTTTTCGCCGGCGGCATGGAGATGCAATACTTGGCGCCAGTGGTGGGAGAAGTGCCAAAAATGGGACAATTCGCATCCGTCTGCGCTAAGGCTGGGAAAACAGGGGTCATGAGAAGCACCATCAAAATTACCGAGAAGATCTTGATCCAGCGTGACATAATAACCTCCTTGTTTTGCCATCCGCCTGGACAGGTTTCATCCCGTCTTCAGCGGGTTGCTTGGGAAAATAAAAAATGCCTCCCGCCAGACTGCTGCGACATATGTGCTAGTAGTATAGATGAACCGCCATCAACGCAGGGTACGCTGGGGGTGAAAAGGCAACTTCATTATAGTCAATTTGAAAAAAA
>JBEKVG010000291.1:0-4218 GCA_049514195.1 Anaerolineales bacterium
CCTATGGTTTGCGTGGTCTGGCATATTTTGAGTTACGTGTCTACGGTCCTGCCCATGATCTTCACTCCGGTATGTATGGCGGGGTAGTACATAACCCTGCCAATGCGTTGGCTGAACTGATTGCTGGTATGCATGATGATAAAGGACGCGTTACCTTACCCGGCTTCTACGACAGGGTTCGCAATTTGAGTAAAGAGGAGCGCGCAGAACTTGCCCGTCTACCCATTAACGATAGCCATTACCTCGAAGAAACTGGCGTATCGGATCTTTATGGAGAATCCGGGTTTACTGCCAACGAACGGATCGGCGTACGCCCCACTCTGGACGTGAATGGCCTGCTTTCCGGGTTCACTGGTGAAGGTTCCAAGACCGTCATCCCCGCCTGGGCAATGGCGAAGCTCTCGACACGCCTCGTACCTGACCAAGATCCTAAAGAGGTCCACCAGCAGTTGCTCCGTTACCTGGAACAGAATGCCCCCAAAGACATTCGCTGGGAGGTAAAAACGTTGGCTGGTAATCCAGCTTCCATTTCGGATCGGAATAACCAAGGCGTGCAGGCCATGGCCAAGGCGTTGGAGACGGTGTGGGGAAAGCGGCCCTATTTCAAACGCGAGGGTGGTTCTATTCCGGTGGTAGGTGACATGCAGCGCCTATTGGGAGTTGAATCGGTCATTTGCGGCTTTGGACTCCCGGATGATAACGTGCATGCCCCGAACGAAAAACAAAACCTGCCGAACTGGTACCGTGGCATAGATGCGTATATCCATTTCTTTTTAAATCTGAAACCATAATCTATGGAAGATAAACTCATTACCTACGGTGGCCAGGCGCTTATCGAGGGTGTGTTAATGCGTGGCCGGAAGATCTGTGCAGTTGCCATGCGCGCCCCGGATGGAAATATTGTGACCAAGGTCGAACCGCTGAGTGGCATCTACAAAACGAAGATTGCGAAAATTCCTTTTCTGCGCGGATTGATCATGTTATGGGATTCGCTCGGCCTGGGTCTGCTTGCCCTGACCGATTCTGCCAATCTGCAATCCGGCGAGGCAGAAAAACTGGAAGGTCCGGCTCTTTACTTGACCCTCGGCCTGACCTTTCTGGTTGCCATCGTCATCTTCTTTCTCATCCCGGCAGGGGTTGGCTGGCTGACCGAACATTTCTTGCATTGGAATGCCTGGTGGAGTAACCTGGTTGAAGGCATCCTGCGCCTGTTCATGCTGGTTGGTTATATCTGGGGAATTGGGTTTATGCCGGATGTTGCGCGCGTTTTTGCTTACCATGGTGCAGAACACAAGACCATCAACGCCTATGAAGCCGGCGCGGAGTTGACGCCTGCCTCCGTTGCGAAATTCCCCCTCGCTCACACCCGTTGCGGGACGGCTTTCCTACTGACGCTGGTGGTGCTGTCGTTGTTCTTCTTCACTCTCCTTGGTCCGCTCTCGCTGGAGTGGCGGCTCATCAGCCGGGTTTTGCTGATCCCGGTCCTTGTAGGCATTGCCTACGAGTACCTGCGCTGGACGGCGAACCACATTAATAACCCCTTTGTGCGTTTCATTGTCAAGCCCAACTTGGCGCTGCAATCCCTGACCACGCGCGAACCGGATCAGAAGATGCTGGATGTGGCTATCGCTGCCTTCAAGGACATGCGGCAGGCGGAGGGGGAATAAAACGGAGCGCGTAAAGCGTAAATTGCGTAAACCATCGAAAACGATGAAGTACATTTCTTTGCCCTTTCATATTGTCTGCTGTACCTTGCCGGTTGGCCGTAGCAGCATTACTCCTGCCAGCACCAGGATGATCGCTCCCATCCAATATGGTGCTCCGACCATGACGTGATCATACACCGCACCAGCCCAGAGTGGGCCGAAGATGTTCATCAGGCTGCCCAGTCCGGTCGTCACTCCCATCAGCAGACCCACTTCTCGATGATGCACCAGATCGGTGCTGAGCGTGGTAAGGGTGGGAAAAGTGAACGCGCTGATCGCACTTACAAGCATATTCAGTGGAAAAATCGGCCAGAAAAATGGCACGAAAAAGATGGAAATATCAATGACCGATTGCCCGATTATGCTGGTCAAGGCCACCTTGGTATCGCCGAAACGGGGAACCAGACGCGGCACCAGGATAAAGGTTGATGCACCCACAGCGATACCGGCCAGTCCCAAGAGCAGGCTCAGATGCCAGGGTTGGGCGGAGAATTTTTCGATCACGAACAAGGTAGAAGTGCTGTTGATACCGTTGAAGGCGAAGTTGAATAATGCCGTCACCAGCAGCAGCCAGCCCAGTCCGGGTTTGCGGGCCATCTCGAAAATGGCGACGATCGGGTTGTAATCGCTGGGGCGCATTGGGGCTGTTTCCCGCCGCTCTATGGGTAATGATTCGGGCAGGATAAAAATTCCTAGCAGCACGTTTAGCAAGGATAGCCCGGCTGCTAAATAGGCAGGAGCCATTAGGTTGAACTGCCCGAGAATACCCCCCACAGCGGGTCCCAGGATCAATCCAACGCTCCATGCCATACCAATGAGGGCGAAATTCTTGGAACGCTCTTCGGGCTTGGAAACGTCGGCGATGTAAGCGCTTGCTGTGGAAAGGTTTCCGCCGGTAATTCCGCCGATGATCCGTCCGAGGAATAAGATCCACAAGGAGCCGCCCAGACCAAAGATCAAATAGCCGGCCCCCTGTCCGAGCAGGCTGATCAACAATACTGGCCGGCGTCCATACCGGTCGCCGAGTTTTCCAATCAAAGGGGCGGCGATAAACTGTCCGGCGGCATACAGCACGGTAAGCATGCTGACCATCAGGGCCGCGTGGCTGTATTTTTGGACAATATAAGCTGCAACGGGCGACAAGAGTGTGATGCCGATGACGTCCATCAGCATGATGACGAAGATCAAGCTGAGGGCTGCTTTTGTTTTCTTACCTGTTTCTCTATTTTGCACGCGAAACCCGCTTTATTTTGAATTATATCTTCGGTAATGCGAATTGGACGATTGCCCCATCATCCGTCTGAGCATCTACGCAGGGAGTGAATTTCTTCCACTTTACCAGATCTTGTGCAATCAATTGTTCGATATCCATTACGATGTCAAAGGGGATAAACGGGATTTCCATCCAAGAAAAGTTGTTTATCAAACCGATAACCGTTTATCTTTGTTTATCTCCGGTTTTTTATTTTTCTTGGATGTTCAAATATCCTTGTTGTTGGTATTGTTGAAAGAGAGCTCCCCATTCAGTATTGTTTTGCCATTCCTTGGTCACCCGCTTGTAGATAAACGGCCAGTAAAAATAATCCTGTTCGGCCTCGGCAATGGCAATTGGAATGTTAACGAGCGCGGTCCGGAAGATCAGTTTTTGCAGGAATTTGGTTGGTCCAAACCAGGCGAGCCAGGCCAGGAAGGTGTGTGAATTGCGGGTGATTTTGAAATTCCAGTTTTCGCCGGATATATCGTCGCCGGCCAGGTCGATCTGGCGCACATCCCCGTTCCCCAGGCCCTGTTCGGTTGCCAGGCGGATATACTGGATGGACATCGGGTCGAAGCCCATCAATTTGGCTGCCACGGCGTCAATGGCCACCTGATCCTCAGACGCCAGCAGGATATTCTTCACTTCCGGGATCATGAGGCGCGGACCGGCGCCATTGCCGGCGGTGGTTCCATCCATCATGGCAAATATGCCCGGGTGGATCTCTTTTTGAATTGCCAGCAAATCCACGAGTGTTTCGTGTATCCAGGTATGCGTGTAATGGCGATATTTGCTCAACAATCCGCCAAAGGCATTTTTCATCGCCCCGGTGGTGGTGGTGTACATGTGGGTCTTGACCGTGGGCAAATGCACGATGTTTTTCCCCTGGAAATAATCCGGGATGCGGATGCCTTCCGGGTAGATGTGGTCAAGCGCGAGCATTTTGGCCTTGGGCCGGTAGAGCACCCATTCCATCTCGGTTTTTCGGAAGTTGAAGAGCGCCGGAACATCATAGTGCTTGAAGATGGGCACATACCCGTTCAGATCCTCACCTTTGAAGGGATTGGTTCCCACGGTCTGATTCTGCACGCACACCAGGTCATCGAACCCAGCCTGTCGCAAGGCCAGGATGGAACCTTCCAGTTGCCAGGGAGTGGTATTGGCTGCCGGCATGGGGAAATGCCAGGAAATATTATCCTTTAGAATGGTTGTGGCGTCCCGGCGCAAGGCCTGGCTGCCTCCGGCAAGCTCAAACAA
>JBEKVG010000292.1:0-4207 GCA_049514195.1 Anaerolineales bacterium
GGCGCCACCCAAGCGCCCGGCTCGCCCCACTCCCGGCCGCGCCGAGGTGCGTCCGGGCGGTGTTACCAGTAAGCGTCCTATTGCCCTGAACGCCTCGCTGACTGTTCTGGCGGGCGTTGGGCCACGCCATGCTAGCATGCTCACTCGCCTGGGCCTTAATACCCTCGGCGATATGCTCTACAACTTTCCGCGCCGCTACGACGATTACAGCCAGCTCAAGCCCATCCGGGATGTTCTCTACGGCCAGCAAGTCACTGTCATCGGCGAGGTTACGATGGTAAATTCGCGTCCTATGCGCGGCGGGAAAATGACCATCACGGAGGTTGTCATCAATGATGGTACCGCCGGCTTGCGCCTGACCTGGTTCAACCAACCCTGGCTATCCAACCGGTTGAAGGCAGGCGATGCCATTTCCGTATCCGGCAAAGTGGAGCAGTTCCTGGGCAGGCTGGTCATGAACAGCCCAGATTGGGAACCGGTGGAGGTGGAGAACCTGCATACGAACCGGATTGTGCCAGTCTACCCGTTGACGGCCAACGTCAACCAGAAGTGGCTACGCACATTAATGCACCAAGTGGTAACCTACTGGGCCCCCAAGCTTACCGACTATCTACCCGAAGCCATCCGGCAGGCTGCCGACTTGCCAGACCTTGGGACAGCCCTGCTCCAGGTCCATTTTCCCGACTCGGCCGAAAAACTCCAGGCCGCCCGCCATCGCCTGGCCTTCGACGAGATCTTCTTTCTCCAGACGGGCGTCTTACGTCAACGGCGGGATTGGCGCTCCGTCCCCGGCCGCCGGTTCGAAGTGGAGGACGCCTGGCTGGAAGCACGTCTCGAGGCCCTACCCTTCGCCCTTACCAACGCACAGAAAAAGGCGCTTAATGACATCCGCCTCGATTTGAAATCCGGCCAGCCAATGAACCGCCTGTTGCAGGGAGACGTAGGGTCTGGAAAAACCGTAGTGGCAGCCCTGGCCGCTGCGATGGTAAACCAGTCCGGGGCGCAGGCCGCCATCATGGCGCCTACTTCCATCCTGGCTGAACAGCATTACCGGAATTTTATTAATATCTTGACGGGTGAAAACGGCTTTCTCAGACCTGAGCAAATCCGCCTGCTGGTAGGCGATACTTCCGCAAATGAGAAGGAGGCGATCCGCAATGGCCTGGCCCTCGGTGAAGTCAAGATCGTCATCGGCACGCATGCTTTGCTCGAAGAACCAGTCACTTTCGCGGATTTGCAGTTCATTACCATTGACGAACAGCACCGCTTCGGAGTCGAGCAGCGCGCCATACTGCGCTCGAAAGGTACTAATCCGCACTTACTGGTCATGACGGCCACTCCTATCCCGCGAAGCTTGGCGCTCACCATATACGGCGACCTTGACCTTTCCGTGATGGACGAAATGCCACCCGGCCGCCAGCCCGTCGAGACATACATCCTGACGCCGACTGAACGCGAGCGTGCCTACACCCTCGTTCAGGGCCAGGTCAAGAGCGGACATCAAGCCTTCATCATCTATCCGCTGGTAGAAGAGAGCGAGGAAGGAGGGGCGATGCGCGCCTCGCCCCTACTGGCTGCCACGCAGGAACACGAGCGCCTGCAGAAGGAAGTGTTCCGGAATCTGAAACTGGGCCTCCTGCACGGGCGCATGAAGCCCGACGAGAAAGAAGCTGTCATGCTGGCTTTCCGAGATGGGAATTATGATATTCTGGTTTCGACAACGGTTGTCGAGGTGGGTGTGGACGTGCCAAACGCCACCGTTATGCTAGTCGAAGGCGCCAACCATTTTGGTCTAGCACAATTGCACCAATTGCGCGGGCGGGTTGGGCGCGCCGGCGACCAATCCTATTGCCTGCTCATCCCCGACCACGAAGATGCTACCGAGAACGAGCGCTTGCAAGCCATGGCCGAAACCAACGATGGTTTCGCTCTGGCCGAACGCGACCTGCAACAGCGTGGTCCCGGCGAGTTTCTTGGCATACGCCAGGCCGGTTACGCCACCTCCCTGAAAATGGCGAGCTTGAGCGACATCCAACTGATTGAGAAAGCCCGGGAACAGGCCCAGGCGCTCTTCGCCCGCGATCCGGATTTGAAAAACCCCGAGAACAGTTACCTTGCCGAAGCCATTGGTCGCTTCTGGAGCAGTGGGAAAGGAGATGTAAGCTAGATGGTACGCGCTTTATTCCCTGGAACATTTGACCCGATTCACTACGGCCATATCAACATTGCCACACGCGCCGCCCGTCTTTTTGATGAGGTGGTGGTGGCTGTCTATGACCGGCCGCTCAAGTCTTTATTGTTTCTGCCGGAAGAACGCATCGCCCTGGTCACCCAGGCTCTGAAAGATGTGTCCAGAATCCGTGTAGACCGTTACAGTGGAATGACGATTGATTTCTGCCGCAAGATTGGTGCACAGGTCATCGTGCGTGGCCTGCGGGTCTTCTCGGATTTCGAGTTTGAATTCCGTATGGCCCTGGCCAACCATCGCCTGGCTCCGGATATTGAAAGCATCGCTTTCATTACCGATGAGGAACACACCTTCCTCTCGTCCAGCACCGTGCGCGAGATCGCTTCACTGGGAGGGGATGTCTCCAGCATGGTCCCCCCATATGTCAATGCAGCATTGAAGAATAAGCTCAAGGATATTGGCGACCAACAGGTACAGCCTTTCGGAATTAAAGTATAATAGTTATGTACTTCGTATCCAGAGGAAACCAATATATTATAATGTCCCATTTTCTGGATAGATCAAATCATATTTTATGCAGGGAGCAGTAGGGTATTCCATCTGTTCAAGCGGAGGAAACAATGGACATTCTTCACTTAGTTGACCGTCTGGAAGAACTCTTCAATAACAGCCGTGCTATTCCCTTGACGCACAACGTCATTGTCGATGAAGACAAGTTCCTGGACATTATCGACCAGATGCGCATATCCGTCCCAGAAGAAGTGAAAAAGGCCCAGGATATCTATACAAAAAAAGACCGGGTCATGGCTCAGGCGCAGGAGGAAGCCAACCGGACTCTGCAACTGGCACGTGACAAAGCCGACGATCTGGTCGATAGAGAAGCACTTGTTTCGGACGCCAAGCGCCGTGCCGAACAAATTATTGAACAAGCTCGGGGCGAGGCCGAAAATATCAAGGCCGGCGGCGACCAATATGCACGCGAGTCTCTCATGAACCTGGAACACGCCATGGAGCAATTACTTACGCAGGTGCGCAACGGAATCCAGGTTCTTGAACAAAGACATCCACCCGCCGAAGAGCCCAAATCCCAAGTTTAATTAAGAATGACCTCCGCAGTTCTCTACGGAGGTCTTTTCTTGTTTCTTCCCGTATTTCAGTTAATGATCAAATGGCTGTTGTTGCAACATTCCGGATGACCATCACCACTTTGCCTTTGATCTCCAGGGGCTCACTTTTATTCACGTAGATAGGACCCATGGTGGGATTGGCCGGCTGAAGGCGGTAGCGTTCCTTTTCTTTGTAGAAATACTTGAGCGTGGTTTCATCCCTGGCTGGTAGCCATACCGCAACCATTTCACCGTTACTGGCCTCTTCCGTGCGCTTCATAATGACAATATCCCCGTCATTCACCATGGCATCAATCATTGACTCGCCTTGGACTTTCAGTGCAAACAAATCGGTGCCCCTCTCACCCACCGGCAACAGGCTGCGAGCCACATCCACCCCGTCGATCTCATCGCCGATATACGTCTCACCAGGCGCAGGCACATGGATGGGCAAACCGGCCGCGATCGGACCAAGGATGGGGACTTTAAAGAGGCTGGCTTTTGTCGAACCACTCAAGCGCAAAGCGCGTGAGAATTTGGCATCCCGCTCGATATAACCCCATTCTTCAAGTTGCTTGAGGTAGTATGTGACCACCGAAGTGGATGAAATATCGGTTGCCTCGCCGATCTCACGGATGGAGGGTGGATACCCTTTATCCATCCGTTCGTCAAGATAGTTGAGGATCTTATGATGCCGAGCAGTCAATCCTTTGCTTGTGCGGACCATTCGTACCTTCCTTTCTTACACTCGCTCATTTGTGCTAAGAATATAACACGAACATACGTTCTGTGTCAAGGTTTTAACGATCTTTCTAAAGCTGGAAAATCAGGCTAGAAAACATAATTGATTGTACTGAAATAGGATTTGTTGTATACTCTTTCTTCATTGAGGCGTTCAATGGATGAATATTCC
>JBEKVG010000293.1:0-4205 GCA_049514195.1 Anaerolineales bacterium
GACTGGAAAGTCGGCCCGGTTGACCTCCCCGCACTGCGGACAGGCCTTGATCTCGCCTCGGTGCTCGGTTACTTCCAGCCTCATCTTGGGAGGCTCGAATACCTGCCGCTTCTCATATCCCTGCGTTTCTACCTTCTCCAACGAAGCCTGGCAGCGACAACATCGCCTCACTGGATGAACCTCAATATGATTTGGTTCCAAGACCGGTTCCAGCCGGTGACCATCATGCCCGATCTGACCACCACTCTTCCTTCCACTCTTATGCCGCAGCCCATGTTTGGGCGGCTTTTTCAGCCCGTCACTCGTAGGCGGCTTGCTGCTGTTATGGCTGTCCTTGTTCAATCGGCCTTCCAGCGCCTGTATTCTGACTTCTTGTGCTTGGTACAACGCCACCAGTCCAGCAACCAGAATTATTACCGCTTCTTCTCCCTGTCGGTAGGTCGCTCGCACTTCGTTCTGTGTGGGTAGATAAGTTTCTGTCATGCTTTCTAGATTACTTGGCATTTGTATGATCTACACTAATCTTTCGTTAGAACCAAAAATAGGCTGAGTCCGTAACGCTTTTGCTTCGTAAGCGAGCCATTGTTGAAACCGTGATTGACCAGCTCAAGAATATCTCTCAGATCGAGCCCACTCGTCACTGCAGTCCGATCAATTTCGTTGTTATGTCATCGCCGGTTTGATCGCTTATTGCCATCAGCCGAAGAAGCCATCGCTAAATATCAATCGCTTTAAGCCTTTGCTTATCGCTTATTCATAACTGACGTTAAATAAAAAAAAATCCTGAGTATGTCTTTGAGAAATTCAACACGCAGAGGACTCTCTAAAAATATTCTTTCACCGAACGCCCCTATATATAGGGCATCCAGCCAGAATTAGCCTAAAAGCCATATCTGTAGGGCGGGTGGGGGTGGAACCCACACAGTGTCACCACCGACAGCTTTCAAGTCCCTAGGAGTCTTTTAATTTCCAGGTGCAAAATGTGTCTGGTCTCTTCCGTGATGCGGAACGGGTGCGCAATCCGGTATCCCACCACCCACAGGATCTGCTCGCCCGCGCAGACCAGCGGCCAATGCAGGCGTGCCCGGCGGGGAATTTTGAGATTAATATAGTAATCCTTTATTTTGATTGTGTGCCCGCCCATACCAAGCGGAGGGAACACATCCCCGGCCTGGTGGGGCCGGATGACCAGGCCGGCAGCCGGCAGCCGGTCGGCATCCAACCAGACAGACCAGTTGTCACTGCTCTTCGACCAGTCTTCCGCATTCGTGGATGTTTCTTCTTTTGTCAATACCCAGCCGTTTCCCAAATCAAGCTGCGGATGCCTGATGGCGGATGGCTGGCTGACCTGCGGCCATTGCGCAAATGGTAAATCGGCCTCATAAGCTGCCAGGGTTATTTTCCCTTCTTCGGCGAACAAATACAAACCGTTGACAAAATCAATCCGCTTCACACCCGGAGCGTCGACGAAGCCGGCGGCCCGTTCCAGTGCCTCGAACCCGATATCGCGGCTTTCGGGCCGCAGCAACTCGGCTGCCCGGTGGATAAGGTTCCGCCGCAGGCCACGCGCAAGGTCAGCCAGCCTGGCTTGATCAAACTCCACCCAGGTTTCCCCTTTCTCAAGGACGATTTCTTTCCATGCAGATTCCAATACCTCCTGCAAAGCCACATAGTCGCTTTGCAAGGCGTGTGCGGTGCGCAATAGGGATTCTTTAAAGCGTGGATTATATGTTTCCAGTTCGGGGATGAGCACGTGCCGCAGCCGGTTGCGAAAATAGGTCTGGTCGGCATTGGAGGCGTCGAAATGTGGCTTCAGATTGTGCTCACGGCAGTATGATTCGGTATCCTCACGCCAGAGAGCCAGCAACGGCCGGACGAGCGGAATCAGTGGATCGAAGACCGGCAGCAGGGTACGATATTCCATCCCCTTCAATCCGGATAATCCGGCCCCGCGTAAAAAATGCATCAGGACCGTCTCAACCTGATCATCCGCAGTATGCCCGACGGCCACAGCCTGGGCAGCCTGCTGCCGCGCCGCCGCAAACAGGAAACGATAGCGCAACATCCGTGCTGCCTCTTCCAGCGAGAGAGACTGCTCCTGGGCATAGCTGCGCACATCCGCACAGTCGCTCACGAAAGGCAGGTCGAGCATGCGCGCCATTTTGGACACGGAAGCAGCCTCCAGGTCCGCTTCTGGGCGGAGGCTGTGATTGAAATGCGCCACGATGACCCGGTAGCCGGCATCTTGCAGCACCCCCAGCAGGCACAGGCTGTCCGGTCCGCCGGAGACACCCGCCAGGACCGGTTTCGCCGGGTCCAGTCCACATTGGTTCAGCAGGATCGTTTCGAGCATCAGTCTTCGGCCTCGATCACGTAATCGGTTCTCTTTTGACCGACCAGCCCGGCGATGAGATGGTACAGGGCGAAAAGCTCCAGGGCAAAGGGCAGGTACCCGCCGTAGCCCAGCAAGGGCATTTCAAAAATATGCAGCCCGTTGCCCCAGGGAACCTGATAGACCCACTTCGGGAAGGAAAAGTAATTCCACATCTCCCAGAAAAAGGCCGTCAGGAGTATCCCTAGCCAGAGCGCAATCACTGGACGCCAGTTACCATCTTTGGTCCACTCAACCAGCGAACGGTGCCCGAGCCAGATGTTGATTGGCTCCAGGATGAAATATATAGAAATCCAGACAAAGGGGAAGAAAATCTTCGGCCAGAAACCCGTCATGGCCAGCATCACCCAGCCGGTCAGGAAAAAACCAAGCGTGGTTCTTTTCGTCGGCCGGATGACCGGACCCTGGATGGGTTTCTTAAGGAAGCTGCGCATCAACTCGGCGCTGCCAAACACTGCCGGAATGACGATGGTGAAGTTGAGCGTAGCCCAGACCCCGAACATCAATGGCGAGAAACTTTCCGCGCCAATGTAACGCCAGTTTTGCACGCGCCAGTTGGCGAATTCAAACAGCCACCAAACCGGCGACGAAGCAATGAATAAACCAATATATTTCCGCCAACTGCGTTTCAACAGGGATGTCCCGGTACGCCATAGCACCAGGGCATCCATCGTCAGACAGTAGCCCAGCCAGAGCGGGAAAAAGGCCCACTGCGTGCGCAGCCCGCTCAGGCTCCAGTTAAGTGTCCAGAAGAGGGCCACCAGTCCCAGGCCAAGCCAGCCATGCAGAGGAAACTTCCTTGCAGCATTGCTCATTTCCCAATTAAACCACAATGTGACCGCTGTAAGGGGAAAATCCCCGTTTTTTGGGGAAAGTTCCCGTCCTTTGGGGAAAGTCCCTCAAAATAGCGATCACCAGGCACAAGGCCTGGTGATCTAAGGGGGAGGGGACACCATCGCTCTCGGCCTGCATGGGGGGACACGCAGACCTTCGATGGTAGACACCTGTTTGTATACCAGTAAAAGGAGACAGATGTCTTGTTCCTATATTACACCAAATTAGTCATAATTTTATTAATTCTCTATGAGAAGGTGTAATGAATTATCTTTTCATTGCACAATCTCAACAAACTAGGGAAGGGGGTGTGCGGGCGGCTCCGCCGCCGGCACACCCCCAACCCTGCCCTACTTATTGAGATCCTGCCATCACTTGGTATGCAGAATAAGTTTTCCATCGGCAGTTTTTTCGACCCGCAGTGGTTTTAGCGCTGCCACCGCGGGACCCTTGACCGGGTAACCGTCACTATTGAAGCGGCTTCCGTGGCAGGGACAGACAAATCCACCGGTTTGCAGCTGGACAGTGCAACCAAGGTGGGTGCAAACCAGGCTCAAGGCAGTGAACCCCTTGTCATTGTGAATGAGTGCCGCCGGGACTTCTGGGATGGCTGTCACTGAGTCAAGCTTGTAATTCTCAGCCAGACCGAGGTCGAACTCAGTCGGCTGGGGCGGTTCGGTCTTGTAGCTTAAGAAGCGGATCAAACCTTCCAATCCTACCAGACCACCAAAGACCAGGAGACTGTCCAGGGTTAATTTAAGGAAATCGCGTCGCGAGATGGATAATTTATTCATTGCAAAAGCATGTCATTTCCTCTACCAGTAAATCCAACCCGCTTTTCTCATCCAGTTGCTGGCAGGAGGGCCCAGATGGTCAGACCGATGAGCAGAAATGCCAGTACGGCGATGAGAATCTGTACGACGCGCCCACCTTTCGGGAACCAGCGGCCCAATTCGGAGTCGGCGGGTTTTAGAAAGAG
>JBEKVG010000294.1:0-4195 GCA_049514195.1 Anaerolineales bacterium
AGGACGATTATTTTGTAGCAGTCTCTTCCCCGATCTGGTCGCCTCCCCAGACTGCCCAGGTGGCATGCAGGCTGCCGTCAGTATTGACTTTATAAACTGCTACGCCACAACCCTGGCCTCCATACGCTGCGGCGAATAGGCTTTTGTTCAATGAAATGCCAATGCCAGGGGTGGGTAGCACAACGTTCCAGGAAAGCTGCCACACAGAGCCTTGTTGTATGATCGAAAGTGTGCCTTTGTATTCGTTTATGGATGCTTTTTGCCTTCCTTACTTTCCAACTGCACAAAAACGCCCACCAAGAATAGGATCGCAACGATCAGGAGCCCGCTTCCAGTGTCCTTGCTCGCCGGCGCGGCAGTTTTTGGCGGAATCATTTCAGATGCAAAAGGTAAAGGGGTTGCTGTCTCTCCCGGCACAGCCGGCTCAGCCGTCATATCTGGTGGCGGAGTTTCCGTTTGACCTGGGATAGGACTGGCTGTCTCAGCCACGGCAGGGTTGGTGGCTTCCCCTTGAACTGGTATTGGACTGGCTGTCTCATCCACGGGAGGGCTGTTGGCTTCACCCGATTCGGTAGGGGTCAGTTCAATAGGTAGCGGGGTCTCCACTTGCTCAGCATTGGCAGCCGCGGTTTGTGTCTGGGCAATGGCTCGCTGGATCGCGGCATTCCAGGGTGCACACGCAGCCAACGTCAAAACAAGGAAAAGTCCAAGGAATTTTTTCGTATTTGGTCCAATTATTGAAAAACGACCAGTCTCCGAAATTGTACTCTCCTTTTGCATGGAATTATTCCAAAGCAGAAAGCTGCCCCGGTCATAGGACGGCTTTGTCAGGCTAATATCGGAAACGTAGGACGGCCAGCAACTTGCCCTGGATTTCAACCTGCTCGGCCTGGTAAAGATGAGCTTCAAAGTCCGGATTTTCTGGCCTGAGCCAGATGCCTTGTTCAGTGACCTCTACACGTTTAAGCGTGGTCTCATGGTCGTCCTTGATCCAGGCAGTCACGATATCCCGATTTTTGACATTGGCCGTCTGCTGGAGGATGACAATATCACCGCTGGTCAACATGGCATCACGCATTGAGTCGCCCTGTACGTGTAGGGCGAATACATCCCGCATGTTTACCCCCTTAGGAAGGTAACTCTCCGGGATATCCACAGTAATGATTTGAGGGTCTTTGTCTGGATTGTTCACGGATTGAAAACTTGCGCCTGGGAGATGGAGCGGAATGCCGGCAGCAATCGGTCCAAAGTCGGGAATGGACAGTATCAGCCGGCCTCGTTCCAATGGCTTTAGATGGATATTTTTAGGAGATGCAGATATCGGTTTAGCCTTGCCGGGTTGGATAGGAACTATACTGCGCGCCTTATGATTGGAGCGGGTGATTCTACTGGCCTTTTCCAATTCACCCAGATACATGCTGACCATGCCAGTGGAGTGGATGCCGGTCAGGTTCGCAATATCGCGCAGGGTTGGACTATTGCCGTTTTTCTCCCAATACTCCTCCACGGCTTTCATCGTCCTGTCTATTCTATCTGGATCGCGTTTTTTACTCATGTCAAAACCTCCCAAGTAAGGTTCCACTTATATTGCTGCGCAGCAACCTGAAGCACCTAAAATATTACCAGCCGCCTGTTTTCAACCGGTTCCGTAATTCATCCTGCAAGGATGCCAGCATTTCCTTGAAGGATTCCACCTGCGCAGAATTTTGGGCTGCCTGTGCCTCCAGGCGTCCCAGTAAATAGACCATCCACGATTGCCAGGTGCGCGGGTTGCTGTACATTTGCGCGATTTCCTGTGCGGTTTTATCCAGAATATCACGCAGGTCGTCTTCACTACTTTTACTCATATGTCACTCTCCTGTCTTCCAGAGATACCATAGCACACGTTGCAATGCAACGTCTCTACCGATTCACGTTTTCTGATTTCAGTGTTGTTTGCAGACATATTACATTGTAGCACTTTTGCTGTTTTAAAAGAATTGTTCCTCACGTCAGGCTGGTGCTGCGCCTCCTTTTTCTCTGTGCTATACTCGAAGTGTTGCTACCAACCAGATCCTGCCCAATAGAGACTGCCATGGAAATCCTCCCGAACGTCCACCTCATCCCCAACATCGTCGCCAATCCTTACCTGCTGATTGACACGGATGGCCTGACCCTGATTGACGCCGGTTTGCCCGGCAGCCACAGGAAGATCCTGCGCTACCTGGCCGGGCTGGGATATAAACCCAAAGATCTGAAGCGTATTCTCATCACTCACGCCGACTTCGACCATGTCGGCGGGCTGGCCGCCCTAAAAGCCGCCAGCGGGGCGCGCATTTTCGCCAGCCCGGTCGAGGCGCAGGCCATGGCCGAAGGGCACGCCTCCCGGCCGCTCAAACCCCGCCGCAGGATCACCAAATGGTTTTTTGATTTAATGGCCAAGCTGTTCAAGCCCGCTCGCGTCCAGGTGGACGAACTCCTCTCGGATGGGCAAATTCTCCCGGTACTGGGTGGTCTGCGCGTCGTCGAGACCCCTGGCCATACCCCAGGGCATATTTCGCTGTTTACTGCCTCCTCCGGGGTCCTGTTCTGTGGCGATTCGATCGTCTCGGGAGAGAACGGGCTGCGTGGCTCCCATGGCACCAATAATTGGGATCAGGCCAAATCGGACGAGTCCGTCCGGAAGCAGGCCGCCCTGGGTGCACATATTGTTTGTTCTGGGCATGGACCGGTCGTGCTAGACGCTGCTGGGAAATTCCCGCAGGTCTGAGCAGTGTGCCGAACTCGATCAAACCGACCTAAAGAGAGCGCTTATGGAAACGCCATTACCGTCCCCTCCACCGCTGGAATTGCCTGATCGAAAGAATAATCGAGCGGCTAAAGCCGCCGGTGCATGTGCCATTGGCTCAATTATGTTGCACCTGATCGGATTGGGACTGTCTGCCTCCGAACCATCCCTCTCAGGCATCTGTGGTTGGATCGACATGTTGGCCTGCCTCGCCGGCATCATTCTTGGTATTATTGGTCTTGTTCAAATACAACATCACCCCGGCCAGAGGAGCAAAGGCTGGGCGATCACGGGGATTGTGATTGGCGTTCTTAGAATTTTCATTATCCCGGTGTTCTCCGTCCTTTCGCTGCTCGTTCCAACCATCGGGGACATCTCCATGAAAATCAACGGCACTCTCACTGCGCCTTGATAAATGTCAGGCGGGGGCGGTAGACTACCTTCTCACTTATTTCTTATCTCTTTCTCCTTGCAAAACCTCTTCCATTCAGGTATCCTTGTCGCCGGGAGTGGTAAGGTCCCGGAGGGCTTCCCGGTCTTCAAAACCGGTGGCGGGTCGCGTTGCGGGCCGCGGTGGGTTCGACTCCCATCCATTCCCGCCTTTCTTATTTAGAGGTGAATAATGTCTTTACCCGATTCTGAAATCCTGAACAGCCTCGTTAGCCGTGTCTTCCGCTACGACGATGTTACCCTGGGAGACCCGAACAAGGGCTATTTCCTGCGCTACCACGGCGAACTGCTGGGTGACTCGGTTCAGGCGTATGACCAACTGGCTGAAGCCCTGCACCCCTACGATATCACCCCGCTCTTTCGCCTCGAAGAAGGGCGCCAGACCATTTTGCTGGTGCACGCCACCATCCACCCCAGGCCGAGTAAAGTGTGGGTCAACATTCTCCTGTTCGGCCTAACCGTCCTGAGTGTCCTGTTTGCCGGAGAATCTTCCAGTTTTAGCGGTCCCGTTCCAAACGATGTCCTTGGCCAGATCTGGACGTTGATCACCCACCTCTGGATGGGCTGGCCATTTGCCGTCAGTCTGCTGGCCATCCTGCTGGCGCATGAGTTCGGCCATTATTTTGTGGGCCGGGCGCGCGGCGCGGCCGTCACACTGCCCTATTTCATCCCCTTTCCGTTTTCCCCGATCGGCACCATGGGTGCATTCATCCAAATGAAATCCATCCCCAGGAATAAACGCGCCCTCTTCGACCTGGCGGTTGCTGGTCCGCTGGCCGGGTTGGTGGTGGCCATCCCAGTGCTACTGTTTGGTTTGTCACGGTCCTCCCTGGGGACCGTCGCCGCCTTCCCAGGTGCCTTCGCTGAAGGCAATTCCCTGTTCTACCTTCTGGCAAAATTCGTCGTCTTCGGGAAGCTGCTGCCTGCCCCCGGGAACCTGACCGGCCTGCCTTTGCTGTACCACTGGATCAGCTACTT
>JBEKVG010000295.1:0-4176 GCA_049514195.1 Anaerolineales bacterium
AAGGAATACCTGCACAGCCTCCTGCAGACCGGCCTCGATCACCTGCTCTTCATCCTGCAACCTGAGAATCCGGCTTCCTGGCAGGCGCTCGAAACCATCCTCCCGGAAGATCTGTACACCACCGTTCACCTGACGGTCACGCCGGAGAATGTCAGCAAGTCCGGGGAAACACTCGAAAAACTGGCCGGGCTGAAAGTCAAGAGCCTCTCGCTGGGTGCTTCCGACACATCGCTACACACTACCCTGCAGGCTTTGCACAACCAGGCCTCCAGTCTGGGCCTGACCCTGCGCTGGGACCTGCCCGTGCCCTACTCCGTTGAAAATCCGGTCTCCCATGAAACCATCGAAGATGGAATTCCCTCCGGCGCGGGCAAGGCCTGGCTCTACGTGGAGCCGGATGGAGATGTACTCCCGGCCCAGGGGCTTGCGGAGAACATCCTGGGGAATTTCCTAAAAGATCCTTGGGAAAAAATCTATGGAGTATGATTGACCCCTTAATCTTTATTATTGTCAATCTATTCGTACGTACCACTTTGGAGGATCATACCCTGCAAAATGAGCTTGAAGGTTAGAAGGAATACGCCGGGCGATTGCGCTACCGGCTTATCCCAGGAGGCTGGTAATATGACCAAACCTATCCTTGACCCCGCTGAAGTCCGTTTCTTTAGCGGCAGTTCCCACCCGCAACTGGCGGCCGATATCGTTGCCCACCTGGGGCTGACGCTCGATCAGACCCACATCAGCCGTTTTAGCAACGATAATCTCTACATCCAGCTGGGTGCTAGCGTGCGCTCACGGGTTGTATATATCGTCCAATCCCTCACACCACCTGTGAACGACCACCTAATCGAGTTGCTCATGATGCTTGATATTGCCCGTTCTGCCTCGGCCAAGGAAATCCATGCCATCATCCCGTATTTCTCCTTCGCCCGTTCGGATAAAAAGGATGCGCCGCGCATCTCCATCACTGCCCGTCTGGTCGCCGATCTGATCCAAACCGCCGGTGCCACGCACGTGATGACGATGATGCTGCACTCCCCTCAAGTGCATGGTTTTTTTAGTGTGCCGACTGACCCGCTTACCAGCCACCTAGTCCTCAATCGCCATTTCGAGGGACGCGACCTATCCGGTACCATTGTCGTTGCTCCAGATATGGGACACGCCAAATCCGCCGCACGCTTTGCAAAGGGTCTGGGAGTGCCGGTAGCGGCTGGCGACAAGGAACGCATTTCTGATACCGATGTGCTGATCAGCGGGTTGGTGGGGCAGCCCATTCAAGGGCATCAGCGGGCCCTCATTTACGACGATGAAATTGCCACCGGCGGTTCCATCGTTGGGATCAGCCAGGTTTTGATCAAACAAGGCATCCAGGAGATCTGGGTGGCCTGTACGCATGGTGTTTTTGTACACGGCGGTCTGGAAAGACTGGTTGCCATTCCGCAGATCACAGAGATTGTTGCAACTGATACTGTTTATATACCTCCTGAAAAGCGTCATCCCAAGCTGACCGTGCTCTCGGTAGGTCCGGTCTTTGCGGATGCGATCGCCCGCAACTACCTGCGAAAATCCATTAGCGATTTGTTTGTCTATGGAGAAGATAGCTGATGCCCACTTGAATACGATCCCAGCTCACATGAGCGACAAACCCATCCCCGAATCGTATTGGGTCGTACCAGGATCTTTTCTAGCAGGTGGATATCCGATCGCATATCTGGACGAGGCGGCCGCCCGGGCCTGCTTGTCAGCCTTCCTGGAGGCCGGTTTTAATACTTACTTCGACCTCACCCGCCTCGGTGAACTGCCAGCTTACCTGCCGGACCTGCAGGAGCAAGCCGCTCGTTATAATATCTCCATCCACTACCAGCGCATCACTGTTCAAGACCGAGGCCTGCCAGCCCATGACCAGATGGCAGCGCTCTTGGATGCCATTGATGCTGCCCTGGCCGCAGGGCGCAAGGTTTACCTGCATTGCTGGGGCGGCATCGGGCGTACCGGCATGACAGTAGGCTGCTGGCTGGTCCGACATGGAATGACCGGGGGACAGGCGCTCATCCGTTTGAATGAACTCTACCAGACAGCCGAACAAAGCCGCCTTATTTCCCAAGCGCCGGAGACCGATGCGCAGGTGAGATATATCCTGGATTGGATCGAGGATGGAATGGCATAAGCGTTTTGTCCAGCAGGCAGTCTGGACGAATGATCTGCGCCTCTATCTTTTCAAATGCACCGGCATGGAAACTGCCGGCCGGGTTCTTGAAGTGGGCTGCGGTACAGGGGCCATCCTTTCAGGTCTCGCCAGCCGCGCTGCTATCCACGGGCTTGACCTGGAGCCGGCCCGGCTAATGGAGGCACACCGGCATGTCCCGCAGGCAAGCCTCGTCTGCGGGAATGCCCTCTTGCTGCCGTATGCTTCTGACGTTTTCGATATTACTTTTTGCCACTTCCTGCTTCTGTGGGTGCGTGACCCGTTACAAGCCCTGCGCGAAATGAATCGCGTCACCCGCCCCGGCGGGAGCCTCCTGGCACTGGCCGAGCCCGATTACTACGGTCGCGTGGACAAGCCGGATACGCTGGCACCACTAGGCCACTGGCAAGTGGAATCCCTCCGGCGGCAGGGCGCGAACCCGGGTCTGGGGAGTCGACTGGCAGAGTTATTTCGTCTGGCAGGCATCCCGCTCATCGAAACAGGCAGCTTGCGTGCGGACGGTAGGTCTCTATCTGGGAACGGGGAATGGGAACTCGAATGGGAGGTACTGAAAGCGGATCTGGCGGGCCTGGTCCCAATGAAACAAGTCCAGCGCCTGAAGCGTCTGGACAAACAAGCCTGGCAGCGCCACGAGCGCGTGCTCTACGTGCCAACATATTTTGCCTGGGGGCAGGGAACGCAGATGGTATAATATTCCATCCTGGAGGTCCCATTGACTGACTTTTACATAAAGAAGGATCCTCAGCTTACCCCGGAATCTCCGCCGGTAAAACAAGACTGGAAGAATTTCGTGCAAGAAGTTCTGGAGACGCTGGGGTTGGCGGTTCTCCTTTTTTTTGTGATCAATATCATCTCCGCGCGCGTGCGCGTGGATGGCTACTCGATGCGTCCGACCCTGCAGGATGGTGAATTTGTACTGATCAACCGTCTGGCCTACCAGTTGGGCAGTTACCACCGCGGCGATATCATCGTCTTCCGTCCACCTATGTACCCTGAGGCGGATTTCTTTCGGCGTTTTCTCGGCCTGCCCAATATCAGCGATGAGTACGAGGATTACATAAAGCGCATTATTGGTCTGCCGGGAGACACAGTGAAGATTGAAAAAGGTGTGGTGAGTATTAATGGTTTTACCATCACCGAACCATACATTGCCGCCCCACCGGATTATTCCGGCGAATGGACTGTGCCAGCCGGCAATCTCTTTGTTTTGGGTGATAACCGCAATAACTCGGCCGATAGCCACGCCTGGGGTTTTCTACCCAAACAAAATGTCCTCGGCAAAGCGCTGGTGGTCTACTGGCCCTTCGTAGATTGGAAGGCTCTGAAATCCAACCAGTTGGTTTCGGCCGCGCGCTGAATGCAAACACATAATCGGTAAAGTAGATTAGAATGAAGTCATTGGAGCATCAGCATGACTGACGACGTTAAAGAAGCCTATCCATGCAGCGAATGCCAGGCTGGGGTGATGCATTTGCGGCACATCACCTATTTCACCTGGCTGGATGAAGAACTCGTCACAGTCCCCAATTTCCCGGCCTGGGTGTGTGACATGTGCGGGCGGCGCGAATATGACGCACGCGCAATTTCCTGGCTTGTCACCATTCTTAATCCGGAGACAGGCAAAGCCTCCGCCTCCAAGCGAAAGCCACATCCACCGCTGAAAAGACGCAACGCAACCCGTCCTTCCCCGGAAGAGAAATCCCGATGAATTGACTTGACCGGCATGGGGCAGGATGGTAAAATCCGTCCGCTTAAGTGCCCGGCACAGCACACTCCGCCAGCCCCCATTGTCTAGCGGTTAGGACGTGGCCCTTTCAAGGCTAAAACTGGAGTTCGAATCTCCATGGGGGCACTAATCTTTTCACACAGTTACGAATCTACCATCCATAATCGTCCTCATTCACGAAAAACAACCGGCTCTCGCTGAGCCGGTTTCCTTTTCCTTCCTCGCACAATCCTTTTACTATGAA
>JBEKVG010000296.1:0-4167 GCA_049514195.1 Anaerolineales bacterium
AAGAAAGAGCCATTCCTTGGAGTGGTTCTCACGTATCCGCAGGAAGTGTCGAGTGTTCCCGTATCACGTATCACGTTCCCAGTATCACATGACACCGGGCAACCTGACATGGTGAAACTCGGTGTTTTGGGTGCCGGCCTCTTCGCCAATGCCACTCTTTTTCCGGCTCTCAAGAAAATCAATAATCTTGAATTGGTGGGAATTGCCTCGGCGGGTGGGCTGCACGCCCAGCATTCGGCAAAGAAATATGGTTTCGCCTATGCCACTTCTAATGATGATGAGATTTTGAATGATCCAGCCATCAACACCGTTGCCATCCTGACTCGCCACGACATGCATGCTGATTTGGCAGTCAGGGCATTGCAGGCTAGCAAGCATGTGTTTGTGGAAAAACCCTTGGCGGTCACAGTGGAAGGACTTGAGGCAGTTACCCAATCGCTAACCGCCAACTGCCACACGCTGCTCACTGTAGGTTTCAACCGCCGTTTTGCTCTCCTCGCTCGGACGCTTCAGGCGTTTCTTGTTACTCGTTCCGAACCGTTATATATGCACTATCGCATCAATGCCGGAACCATTCCTTTGAACCACTGGACACACGATCCGGCCCAGGGTGGCGGACGCATTATTGGGGAGGGCTGCCACTTCGTGGATTTCCTGGCCTTCCTGGCCGGGGCCGTGCCGGTTTCGGTGACTGCAGTTGCCCTACCAGATAATGGCAAGTACCGCGAAGATAACGTCTCGATGACCTTCACCTTCCCGGATGGTTCCATTGGTCTGGTGGACTACCTCGCCAACGGCGACAAGTCCTTCCCCAAGGAGCGCATTGAAGTCTTTTGCGGCGGGCGCGTTGCCGTGCTGGATGATTTCCGCACGCTCGAAACAGTGTACGACGGACATCGTAAGGTGGTAAAAAAGGCGCAGGATAAGGGCTGGAAAGACGAATGGGTTGCCTTTGCCAATGCCATTCATACCGGAGGCCAGCCGCCCATCCCATACGAGCAACTGATCAGCGTGACCAAGGCCACCTTTGCGGCAGTGGAGTCGTTGCGAGGCGGTAGCTGCGCGGTTGAGGTCAAGTAATGTACAATGATTGCTTCTCATTTGGGAAGACTATCTTTGGATTTGGGAAGCAAACAATCCCGGCCTGATTTCGGTTGGGCGATCATAAATATGGAATATATCCTGGAACTGCGTAAACTCGTTGGACATCGCCCGCTCCTGATGGTCGGCACGGCAACGCTGATCGTGGATTCAGAGAACCGCCTGCTGATGATGAAGCGCTCCGACAACGGCTATTGGGGTCTGCCGGGCGGGGGGGTGGAGTTGGGCGAAGATGTCAATACCGCAGCCCGGCGTGAGCTCCGCGAGGAAACCGGATTGGAAACGGATGAGATGAAATTATTTGGCGTCTTCTCCGGTCCGGAGTTGTTCTACCGGTATCCCAACGGCGATGAAGTTTATGGTGTCATGATCGTCTACCTGGCTCAAGATTGGCATGGCGAAGTCTGCTTGAACGACGAACATACAGAATGGCGCTGGTTTCCGGCGGCGGACATTCTCAAAGACATTTTTCCGCAAATCATTCCGGTGATTGAAAAATTTACACACGGAAATCTAATACCATGACCATTCAACCCTGGAAGATCCTGGAATCGCATTACCTGCATAAGAATGTTCGCATTGATAAATGCGAACTGCCCGATGGGAAGTTGATGGATGGCTTTGTGCTCGAATACGGGGACTGGGTGACAATTGTTGCACTGACGAAGGAGCAGGAGGTGGTGATGGTCCGGCAGTATCGTCATGGCGCACAAAAGGTGATCCTGGAACTTCCTGGCGGGGCCATGGAAGAAGAAGATGAAAACCCAATGCAGGGTGCCAGGCGGGAATTGCTGGAAGAGACTGGCTATGCAAGTGATCAATTCATTCAGATCGGTTGTGTCTCTCCCAATCCGGCCAACCAGACCAATCTGATTTACTCGTTCCTGGCGCTGGATGCTCACAAAGTTGGCAATCAGAATCTTGATGAAACGGAAGAGATCGAAGTGGTACTCAAACCTTTGGAGGAAATGATCGCCATGGCGAAGAATGGCGAATTGCTCCAATCAATGCAAGTCAGCGCAGTGTTTTTTACACTGGCCTACCTGGACCGGGTCATCTGAAAATGTCACCCTCCCCCTGGATAGCTCTCATAGCTTTGAGCCAGATCGGGGTCCAGCCTGTATTGCTTAACTCCCTCTACCGGCTGGGATTAGCGACCGGCCATTATAAAAGGGTGGAGGCAAGACAGCAGGTAATAAAGAACAGGGTTTTGCGCCCTCTGTTCATTTTACCGGCACCTGAAGAATTATCCGCCGTGCTTGGCACGGATGGCAAGGAAGCATTACTTGGTGAAGCCGACGAAATTGTTTCCGGAAAAGTCCGTCTTTTTGGCGCGCAGCCGGTGGAACTCAATCTCAGCCTTCCCGAAAAGTTGGAACATTGGACTGCTTACGAAACCGGCAAAGTTCCATTCCCGATTGACCATTTGCCATTCCCCGACATTAAATTCCTATGGGAACCTGCCCGCTTTGGTTGGGTCTTCAGCCTAGGCCGTGCTTACCATCTCTCTCATGATGAAAAATACGCCGAATCCTCCTGGCGTAACTTTGAGACTTTTACTGCCGCTAACCCGCCCTATCTTGGGCCAAACTGGACCTCCGGCCAGGAAGCTGCCCTGCGGCTGATGGCCTTTGTCTGGGCTGCCCAGATTTTCAGAGATTCCTCCAGTAGTACGCCTGAACGGAATGCTGCTCTCTCGGCCGCGGTAGCGTCTCACGCTTTGCGCATCGTTCCTACCCTCGTCTATGCTCGCTCCCAGCAAAACAACCACCTTCTTGCGGAAGCTGCCGGTCTGCTCACCGCTGGATTGGCTTTACCAGACCATCCAAGGGCATCCCGTTGGTGCGCCCTTGGCTGGAATTTTTTGAACAAAGGCCTCCAGTCTCAAATTGACTCTTCTGGCGAGTATGTCCAGCATTCTACCAACTACCATCGCCTGATGCTGCAGCTCGTTTTGTGGACGAATATCCTCATCCGTAGTGATGGTTTTAACCGTCTCCGCTGGCCGGATCAGACTCAGGAAGCCATTCTGCGTTCCATCCGCTGGTTGCTGTCCATGTTGGATCCCGACTCGGGCCGGACTCCCAACCTGGGAGCCAATGACGGAGCCTATATCTTCCCCCTGACTGTCTGTCCGTTCTCCGATTATCGCCCAGTCCTGAACGCGGCTGTGCGGGCTTTCCTCGACCGTGACCTGCCGCGCGGGCCCTGGGACGAAATGGCACTCTGGTTCGAAGTTCCTCTGAAGAGCCAAAAGTATGTTCGATTACCGTGTTATCCCGGCGATCAGATTTACGGTAACGATTCCTGGGCTTATCTCCGCACTGCACAATTCACCACCCGTCCGTCGCATGCTGACCAGCTGCATGTAGACCTGTGGTGGCGCAGCCAGAATGTTGCCCAGGATGCCGGGACGTATCTCTACAATGCCGATCCGCCTTGGGATAACAGTCTGACCACTGCACTGGTACATAACACTGTCACGGTCAATGGCCGAGACCAGTTCACGCGCGCCGGACGTTTCCTTTATCTTGGTCGGTTCAATGCCTGCCGGCGCGGCAGCCTTGAAGCCGATCCGGCCATCCTCCAGCGCATCCAGGGCCGGCATTTGGGTTACCGGAAGCAGGGCGTCCAGCACGAACGCACCGTGACATCCTTTGCCGACGGTCGTTTGCAGATTCGGGATGACTTGCTGCGGATCCGAATGCCTTGGGATAAAAAACCGGTCACCTTTCGACTGCACTGGCTCCTGCCGGATTGGGAGTGGCAGATGGAAAGCGGCCATCTGGGAATGACGCTTCGATTAATGTCGCCGTATGGACTGGTTGACTTGCACATTGATGTAGCCGGCGGAGAAGCAGTCCACGTGGATTTGGTTCGGGCAGGGGAAGTGATCTTTATATCCGGGGCCGGCGATCGAAAACTTATGGCAGATACAGTGATCCGCGGCTGGGTCTCCCCAACCTACGGAGTAAAAGTCCCGGCATTATCCCTGGCGGTTGAAACGAAATCCGCAATTGATGTACAATTTGTCAGCGAGTTTATTTTTCCATTATGAGCTTTCGG
>JBEKVG010000297.1:0-4153 GCA_049514195.1 Anaerolineales bacterium
GTTCGATGTTGGTCACCACTTCAATGGTGGGTTGCAGACCCAGGAACATGCGGTCGTATTCGTCGGCCTCAATGATGAAGGTACTGCCTTTCCCGGAATGGGCATTGGTGCCCAGGTTTGCCAGCACACCGCCGACAATAAAGGAGGGCTCTTGGTTCAGTGCGGTCAGCATCCATGCAATCATAGCTGTGGTGGTGGTCTTGCCATGCGTCCCGGCGATGGCGATGGAGGTCTTGCCCTTCAACAGGCTACCTAGGAATTCAGACCGTTTGAGCACCGGGATTTTGGAAGCAATCGCCGCGATCACTTCGGGATTGTCATCCGGGATTGCAGAAGAACGTACAACCAGGTCGACTCCTTTGACATTCTCCGAGTCGTGACTAATGTAAACGGTCACGCCTGCAGATTGCAAATCCCGGGTGAACGAGGATTCGGCGCGATCAGACCCGCTTACTGTATATCCCATTTCGAGCAGGAGGCGGGCGATGGCAGAGAGGCCGGTACCACCAATGCCGATCAGATGGATGCATTTCATTGTTTAGATGAATACCACTATCACAAACATAAAGGCAATCACGACGGCGAAGTAAATTCCGGGAATGCCTAGTAGCTTAGGCGCCATGTAATGGAGCATGGAATCAGCCACCTTAGCGAAGTCTCCTGTAGGAGCAGAGATGACGTTTGGAAATGGATAACCGGCATCCTTAAGATAGAACCAGAGGCTGCCGGCGAGTAAATATCCATTCAGAGCCCCGATAACAACTCCCAGGATAGCATCTTGGAGTTTCTCTCGGGCCATCTTTGCTGCAAAACGTGAGATGTTGGGGGTCTGGTAACCGAAGAAGACCAGCATGACCAGGATGGTGGAGCGTAACCAAAAGTAAAGCGTTTTGTTGTCTTTTTGCAGCACATCGCGTATGAAGGGCACGTAATTTGAAAGCAGGGTGGTGAACGTAAGTGCCAGGATAACGCTGAAGGAGACTAGAATTTCCTTAGCCCAACCGCGTATCCCGCCGATGATCCCAAACAGGACAACGTACATCCAGAAGATAAAAGCCAGACTTACCATGGTTTAGTTCCTCTCCCGGCCGAGTGCGAGGATTTGGCGGCCGATCTCTTTAGCGGCCTCAGGGTGAGAAAGGTTCTGCATGGCGAGGCGCATGGAGGCTAGTTTTTGGGGCTGACCGAGCAAATCGCTCACAGTTGGAAGGAGTTGCTCGGATAGTTTGTTATCATCTAGCATGACTGCCGCCCCGTGTTGGACGAGGTAAGTCGCGTTGATTTTTTGGTAACGCCAGGCATGCGGGTAGGGTATCAATACTGCTGGCAGGCCGAAGAGTGGATACTCACCCAACGTGGAAGCTCCAGCACGTGAGACGGCTAAATCGGCAGATGCCAGAGCTGCACCCATCTCTTCGTGCAGGTACGGAAAAGCGTGGTACCGGGCTGATTGAGTTGTGGAGAGTTCTTTCTTTTTTATTTCCACGCCTGACCAATCCAACTCGCCAGTGATGTGGATAACCTGTGCCAATTCAATCAGACCAGGCAGATTTGCAAGTACAGCGTTGTTGATCGAATGAGCGCCCTTACTACCGCCGAAAATCAACAGGACGGGGCTTTCCTCGGTTAAGTCCAGAGCTCGGTAGGCGGTCTGGCGTGTCCATCCGTTTAGGTCGGCTCGTGTCGGGTAACCGGTCAGGGTGATACGCTCGGGGTGTTTGCCTGCGCAAGTACCACAGGTTCTCGTGAAATAGCGGAGCGAGTCTTCGGATGTCACAGCAATCTTGTCGGCAAAACGGGCCAGGGTTTTCAATGCCAGCCCCGGTTCGATATCCGGCACATAAAGCAGGCTGGGCACTTTCCATCCGGCCAGTGCCATGGGTACGGCCACATATCCGCCAGTGAAGAACAGCACGTCTGGTTTGAACTCCTGCAGGATGGAGAGGGAAGCAATTAAGCCGCGGCTCAACTGCCACAGGTTACGTGGCAGAGTTCCCAGACCAATCCCATGCACTCCGGCAGCCGGGATGACCCTAAAGGGAATGCCTGTTCTCTCGACGAGTCGGATTTCCATTCCGCTTTCTCCTCCTATCCAGAGAACTTCGACATTACCTCGTATTGCTTGCAGGACGGCCAGGGCGGGGTACACTCCGCCGCCGGTACCTCCGGCGCAGATCAACAGACGCACTGTACGACCTCCGTTCGTTGCTCTCATCCGGGACTTTTTTCCCGGACTGACGCGAAATGCTTATTAGTATGCCGATTGCAGCCAAAGTTGTAATCAGGTTTGAGCCGCCTGCGCTGATGAATGGTAAGGCATTGCCTGCAAAGGGCAGCAACCCAACCATCACGGCCATGTTGATAGCTGCTTCAATGACGATCCAGAAAGTGAGCCCAGCAGCCAAGACAGAACCAAGCATATCGGGCGCCTTGAAGGCTATTACCAGACCGCGCCATAGCAAAACGCCATATAATCCAATCAGAACCATCGCGCCGAACATCCCCAATTCCTCGACGATCACCGCAAAGATGCTGTCAGTAGCGGGGAAAGGCAAGCCGATCAATTTTTTGGTGGCATTCCCGATGCCAACCCCAAACCATTTGCCTTTATAGACGGCTTCCAGTGACCACAACACGTGGGAACTGGATTTGAGCGGATCTTTCAGCCCGGCCAGATATAGATTGATGCGGTCTTTGCCGGTGGCGCTTAATTGGACCACTATATAGCAAGCCGCCAATGCAATAATGGAGAATAGGACAATCTGCCTCAGCTCGCCTCCTGCCAGGAAGAACAACAAACCACCCAGGATGAAAACGGTCAAGGCTGCGCTCAAGTCAGGTTCGCGGATTATCAAACCACAGATTACACCCAGAATAATAGCCAGAGGAAACAGGCCCAGTTGAAAGACATGCATATACTCCCGCTTGCTATAAAGCCAGACTGAGAGATAGATAATTGTTGCCAGTTTTGCCAATTCTGATGGTTGGACCGAGCCATTAAAGAAGGTACGAACGGCATTATTTCGAACTTCATTGTTGATGAGCACACCGATCAGCAAAGCGATTGTTACAATCATTAAGGGGATGGATAGTTTACGCCACAGATGGTAGTCCATAGTGGAAAGCCCGCATGCTACAACAATCCCAATAGCCATCCATAGTAATTGCTTGTTGAAAATGAACGTTGGTGAACCGTAGGTCAGCAGGGAAAAATCTGTACTGGCAGAATAAAGCATCAGCAGACCGAGGATGCCAAGGGCGATTACAACTGCGATCATGACCAGGTCACCGGTTGAGGCCCGGGAACGATGTGTAGGTGCTGTTACAGGCTGAGCAGACCTTTTTACGAAAGTTCCGATACCCATTTTCGAAAAGCCTTTCCACGTTCTTCAAAATCAATGAATTCATCAAAACTGGTACCGCCAGGCGAAAGCAGAACGATACTACCTTGAGCGGCCACCCTGGCTGCTACCTGAACTGCCTCCTCAAGGTCCTTACAGGTGGCCAGAGTCAGTGGGAGCGGACTCTTAACTTGGTTCAGTGCTGCGCCTATTTTTCCAGCCGCCTCACCGAAGAGCACTACATGCTCAACGCGCTGGCGAACCAGACTAGCCAGTTCTTCCCATGGCAGGTTCTTGTCGCGTCCTCCCAGGAGCAGGACAATTGGTTCCGTAAAGGAATGGATAGCCGCCATAGTTCGTTCTGGGTCGGTGGCGATGGAATCGTTGTACCATTGGACACCTTTCCACTCGCGGACGAATTCCAGTCGATGGGCTACGCCACGGAACTCTTTTGCAGCGGAAACCATGCTGTCCGGTGAAAGACCGGCCGCGTAGCCAATTGCAAAGGCTGCTAGAAAGTTCATCACGTTATGTTCGCCCCGCAGTTGGATCTGGTCGCGCCGCATGAGTGGCTTATCTACTCCATGCTGGTGTATGTGCAAAATGCCGTTTGCCAGGAAAGTGCCTTCCTGTTTGCCAGACAATGCTCCAGATCCGAAAGAGACCAGCCGCCCTAGGACTTCCCCGCGCAGGTTCCATGAACCAGCATCCATGCGGTTAAGGATGGCAACATCATCCACCCTCTGGAATTCCAGGATACGGCGTTTGGTAGCGGTGTAGGCCTCCATTGTGCCGTGCCGGTCGAGGTGGTT
>JBEKVG010000298.1:0-4149 GCA_049514195.1 Anaerolineales bacterium
GGCCACCAGGCGCCGCCGATGGATGCCAGGACCAAGGTCAGCAGCAGCCCCAGCATGCTGGCTTGGGCGGCGTTTTTCATCCCCGAACCGACTGCAAATGCAAGAGCGGTGATCGCCAGACAGCTAACGATCACCAGGAGCAGCAGCGCCAGGGGATCCTTGCCGAAGTTCATCTTGAAGGCGGCACCGACGATGAATACCACCAGGAACTGCAGCAGCCCCAGGCAGAAGCGCGCCAGGATCTTGCCGGTCAGCAGGATGCTGCGCGAGACAGGCATCACTGCGAGGCGCTGCAAGGTGCCCTGCTGGCGCTCGACGATCAGCGCGGCGATGCCACTAAAGATGTTCATCAGCACGAACATCATCCCCATGCCCGGTACGGATTGCCCCAGGCCTCGCTGGAGTTGCCCGCTGATCGTCCCTCCGCCGGGAGTGCCCGAAAGGGAGTAATCCAAACTGACGGTCTGCAATTTCTCCATCTTCAACGCTTGCTGGTACAAGGTGCTGCCCACCTGCTGCGCCTGGCCCGTCGGCAGGACCTGACTCTGCATACCGTTGATGGCTGCCAGGCCGACTTGGGAGGCCACGGCAGCCGCGTTCACCTGCGCAAGCGCTGCCTGAATGGCCTGTTGGGCTGCCTGGGAGACACCGAAATTGCTCGAGCTGCGGAAGGTCACCGTGATGTTTTCCAGGGCCGACAGGCTGGCGCCATAACCGGAGGGGATCTCCAGCAGCCCCCTGGAGGTGGATTTGGCCACCCGGTCCAGTGCCTGGCTTTCGGTTAGGGTTCCTGCCTTGCCCAGGCTGCAGATATCCTTGGTGGTGTTGTCCATCGGGCAGAGGATCAGCTCCGGGTCAGAGGCCCGGATGGCTGCCAGGAACTGCGCCGAAGCCGCAGAGCCGTCCTGGTCGATCACGTCCAACCGGTAGACCGGCGTCCCGCTAAATGTGCCCGAATTCACCAGGGCGACGATGATCGTCATCACGGCCGGCGTAAGCAGCAGGGAGACCAGGTTGGAGCGCTGCTTTAGAAAGACTCGCAAGTCTTGTTGGATGATTGCCCAGATTTTTGCCATACCGCACCTCACACTTCAAATTTCCGGTTGAAGAAGAATAATCCTATCCCAAAGAGCACTGCGCCCTCCACGAAGAGCACCAGGAGGTTCAGCCAGATCTCACCATGCCCGGCGGCCAGCGTGTCAAAGGCGTCCCTGCCCCAATAGACGAGCGAGAACTGCGCCACGGAACGCGGTAACTGGAAGCCGAAAGTCCCGCCTAAAACTCCCAGAGTCATGGTGAGAACCTGTCTGATGGTGACGGCCTGTTCCATGTCTTTCAACAGTCCGGCCAGGAAGACACCCAGTCCTGAGACGGCCAGGCTCACCGCCATGAGCACCAGGAAGAGCATGCCCACGGCGTTGCCCCAGATGAAGGTCGGACGTCCCTCCAGCAGACTGCCCACCGCCGTAAGCGCCAGCATCAAGATGACCAGCTGGGCCAGCACGGAGACGAACGTCCCCACCAGCTTGCCGCCGAGCACCACCCAGCGCGGCGTGGGTGAAACCAGGATGCGCCCGAGGGTGCCGTTGTGGCGTTCATCGTACATACTCAGTACGCCGTTGATTCCGGTGAAAAGGGCAAAGAAGAGTGCCTGGGCCGACCCGAAGGTGACCAGCAATGTGCCAGCCAGGGTATTGGGAACGGCCTGGACGGGCTGGTCAGCCACCTGCACCAGGCCGTTCCCCGGCACGAAGGCGCAGGCGAACAGCTTGCTCACTCCCTGCCCTTTGGCTCCGGAGAGCGAAGAGAGGGCGGCGGGATTTTGCGCGGCCAGTTCGGTCAGAGTGGCACCAATGGCGATATTGCCCGAAACAAGCTGCGCGGCGATGGAATCGACCACGCTGCGCACGATCACCGCAGAGAGGCTATCGCCCCCGTTGCCATAGACCGTAATGGTCGTGGAGGCCTGGGCCAGGCGCGGGTCGGAAAGGCTGGTGAGCGCCCTGGAGAAGTCCGCCGGGATGATCACCACGGCCGAGTAGAGGCCCTTATCTACGGCCGCCTTCCCTACCGTTTCCAGGTAGGTTGGGGTGCCGGCAGGGATCATGAGGGGATCGATCTTTTTGCCGCTCACCAGGCCCTGTGCCTGGGTCCCGTCAAAAGTTGTCCCGGAGATCAATTCCCCCAGGCTCATATCTGCGGAGCCCTGCCCGGGATCACTTGCAGTCTGCGGGCAGGCGGAGAGCGAAGCGTCCGCACTGGCGGGAAGCTGGCCGGTAGTGAGCACGCCGGCCAATATGTCTCCGAAGGCCGTTCCATTGGGAGCAGGCCGGTCTTCGTTGATCACCGCCACGGGAATGTGGCTGATGGGGCTGCTGGTGCGCCCCAGGCCTCCAAAAGCCAGGCCGATGATGGTGGCGATGGCAAGTGGGGCCGCAAACATCATAATAAGCAGGCGCCGGTCGGTGAATCGGGTGCGGATATCCTTGAAGGCAACAACCCAAAGCTTGTTCATATCAATCTCTCAGGGCCCGCCCGGTCAGGTGCAGGAAGACCGCTTCCAGGTCCGGCTCATGTACCTCGACCGACTCGACTGGTATCCCGGCTTCGTCAGCCAGTCGCAGGATAAAGGGCATGGCCTTGCGGCCGCGTTTTGCATTGACCACCATCAACCCGCTGCCGTTGGTCTTAATCTCGCCTTCTTCGCCCGGCGGATCGTAAGTGGCCTGGGTGACGCCTTCGATCGAAGTGCGGATATGCTCCAGCGTCGCGTTACTGACGGCAGCCTGGCCCACCTTGAATATCAAGCGGTCTTGCTCGCCCACCTGCAGGATCAGGTCGCCCGGGGTGCCCAGGGCGATGATCTCGCCGTGATCGATGATGCCGACCCGGTCGCTCAACTCCTGGGCCTCTTCCATCAAATGGGTGGTATACAGCACGGTCATGCCGCGCTGTTCGCGCAGCTGCTTGACGGTATCCAGGATGCGCCGCCGGCTTTGCGGGTCGATCCCGACCGTCGGCTCATCCATGTAAATGACCTGCGGGTCGTGCAGCAGCCCGGCAGCGATGTTGATGCGTCGCTTCATCCCGCCTGAAAAGGTCTCGATCCGGTCGGACTGGCGGTCGCTCAGTTCCACGAAGTCCAGCATGGTATCAACCCGGCGGGCGAGTTCCTTCCCGCCCAGCCCGTACATGCGGCCGAAGAACTCCAGGTTCTGGCGGGCGGTCAGGGTCGGGTACAGGGCGATTTCCTGCGGCACCATGCCCAGCAGGCGCTTGGCTTCCAGCGGCTGGCGGGTGATCGAGTAACCGCCGATGAAAGCCTCTCCGCTGGTGGGCTCGAGCAGGCCGCTGATCATCGAGATGGTGGTCGTCTTGCCGGCGCCGTTCGGGCCCAGCAGGCTGAAGATCTCGCCTTTCTGGATTTCGAACGAGATGCCCTTCACGGCGGTCAGGTCGCCATATTTCTTGACCAGGTTTTTCACTTCGAGAATGGCTGTCATAGTTCCTCCTGAAAAGGTAATTACGAACGAAACGGTTATGCAGGCTGCTCCTTCGAAGCAGCCATAATTGCCTGTGCGCTTCTGCGCCGGTCGTTGCTGAAGTTGTACCAGAGCCGCCCCGCTCCCTCCACCGCCTCGAACAGGATCCTGCCAGCCGGGCCGGGGTAGATATAACGGCCATAGGCGCGCGGGTTGCCATGGAGCTTCCTGGACGGATCCAGTGTGACAGGAGCTGAGATAAAGCCTTCCTGCTCTTCCATCTGGGCCAGGATCGTTCCATCGGAATCCACAATGGCGGCGAGGCCGGGGAAAACATACCCCTCCGGCTTTGGCGCTTGCGCCGGGCCGCATTTATTGACCGAGACGGCCGGGATACCCAGCAGCCGGGAATAATACGGGGCCATGTCTCGCAGGTTGTTCTTCATCCTCATCAGGTCGGTCTGACTGACATCCTTGGTTGGCGAGGCCGGGATGCTGTATGAGTGGGGGATCAATATCAGGTCGATGGACCACTCGCTCATCAACCGGGCGACTTTGACCGCGTGGGCGTCAAAACAGATCCCAACTCCGATCCTGCCCAGCGAAGTATCGATGACATGGGATCCGGCTTCGCCTTTGAAAAAAAAGGCTTCGCCCATGGATGGGA
>JBEKVG010000299.1:0-4143 GCA_049514195.1 Anaerolineales bacterium
CAACATTGGTGATTACGGCCCGATTAACATTAAGTAATAGGTCCGATCCTACCCATATTAATCTATTAAATATAAAAGGAGAGCTGTAATGAAAACCCTACACACATTTCGCATCTTATCGGTTCTTTTACTGGTATTTGTAACGTTGGCTTCCGTCCGCCCGGTATCTGCCGCTTCTTCACACACTACGGATCTTTATACCGTAGATGAATATAATCTATGGCCAGCAGCTTGGAATATTTGCGGCAATATCGATCTCACGGTCCATGATTATGGGACTCTGCGGATTGAACGTTGGCTGGATGAAAATAATCATATTATCAAAGAGCATGATATTTGGGGAAACTATCATGTTGATTTTATCAACAACGATAAGATTGTTACAGTCCAGCTCCAAGGCCCCACACATATATCCTCCGTCGAATACTATGACGATCATATTACAGAAGTTTCCGTAACACTTGGAGTCGATGACATTGTAACTATTCCCCATATGGGAAGAATAGCTGGAGGTGGAGGTCAATTTGTGGAGACACTAACCTTCGATCTTAATTGGAATTTAATCGATGACCAGGTGGATAAAGTAGTTGGAAACTTGATTGACGATCCGACCGTCATGTGTACATATTTGGGGTCATAATATTTCAGATAAGTAGGGAGGTGGCAGGGTCGCTGGCTTTTCAAGCAGCGACCCAATTCGATTCCGTAGAAATTCTCCTCACTTTCTGTGGCTTTGGTCAAACCTTAATGGTAATGTTCCCCTGAGGTTGATTTTTTGATGAAATGTCATTTGTACTGCCAATTTCTCAATTTCCCCACCTTTGATGTTACAAATGAAGTTTGTGGCGCAATGGCCGCCAAATTTTTCATTTCATAACCGACGCCCACCAACCCCTTTCCCCTGGCTCCTTTTCCTAATTTCTCCTCAACCTCCCTTCTCCTTCTTCCCCTTCCCTCTGTGGTAAGATAAGCTCAGGTGTAGCCATGAGACTCAAAATTGCCCTCGCACAGATCAACACCAAACTTGGGGATGTCCAGGCAAACCTGGAAAAGCACCTGGCCCTGGCCAGACAGGCCTGGCAGGATGGGTTGGACCTGCTGATTTTCCCGGAACTTTCCCTGACCGGTTATGTGCTCCAGGACCTCGTACCAACTGTCTCCTGCCGGCCTGATTCGGACGATCCGGTTTTCCACCATCTTCTGGACGCCAGCCGCAACATTGACCTGATGGTTGGTTTTGTCGAGGAGGATACCCGCAATCGTTTCTATATCGCCTCGGCCTATCTCTCCAAGGGCCAAGTCGTCCATGTACACCACAAAGTTTACCTGCCAACCTACGGTTTGTTCGACGAAGGCCGCTTCTTCGCCCCGGGCAACTCCGTGCAAGCCTTCGATACGCGCTTCGGGCGTTTCGGGATGCTCATATGCGAAGATTTCTGGCACGCCTCTCCACCCTACCTGCTTTGGCTGGATGGGGCGGACGTGCTGCTGTTTGCGTCCGCTTCGCCTGGGCGTGGATTGAACGGCGAACCAAAATTGGAATCATCCGCTTGGGTGGAACATACCAACCGTGCCTATGCCGGCTTGTTTACCACTTTCGTTGCCCACGCCAACCGTTCCGGATATGAAGACGGCCTGAATTACTGGGGCGGTTCCACTGTTTTCGACCCGGATGGCAAGCTGGTCGTCCAGGCGCCCTATTTTGAAGAAGCCCTGACCAGCTCCGAGATAGACCTGAACCAATTGCACCGCACACGTGCACGCTTGCCTCTGTTACGTGACGAACGGCCGGAACTGGTACAACGCGAACTGGAAAGGATCTTACATGGAAAATAGGCTTTCCATTGATACCGACCTCGTCCGCGAAATCTTGACAGGATTCATCCGTTCGGAGATCACCCGAGCTGGGTTCTCACGAGCAGTGCTCAACCTATCAGGCGGAATCGACTCGGCTGTCGCGTTTGTCCTGACTGTCGAAGCGCTCGGTCCGCAGAATGTTTTAGCGATCCGCCTGCCGTACAAGACCTCCTCAGCCGATTCTCTCAAACATGCCGGCCTGCTGATTGACCAGTTCGGCTGTCCTGCAGTAACCATTCCCATCACTGAGATGGTGGATCCCCTGATCGAACGCGCGCCGGACATGTCAAATATACGCAAGGGTAATCTGATGGCGCGGGCTCGCATGATCATCGCTTATGACCAATCCGAGGCTTTCAAGGGGTTGGTCGTCGGCACCGGCAACAAAACCGAAATCCTGCTCGGGTACACCACTCTGTACGGCGATTCAGCCTGCGCGCTCAATCCCATCGGCGACCTGTACAAGACTCAAGTCCGGCAATTAGCCCGGGCGTTGAATATCGCCGAAATTATCATCAACAAACCCCCCTCGGCGGACTTGTGGACGGGTCAGACGGACGAAGGGGAGCTCGGCTTCACCTACGAAGAGGTGGATAAGCTGCTCTTTTTGCTCATCGACCAGCGCTACCGTCCCGAGGAATGTATCGAGGCCGGATTCGAAGGAATATTCGTCCGCAAAGTGGTCGAGCGAATCCGCAGAAACCAGTTCAAGCGAATTCTGCCTCCAATTGCCAAACTTTCCAACCGCACGGTCGGTTATGATTTCCTCTACCTGAGGGACTGGGGAACATAAAATCCCTTCATGAAACTTCACATTCCTCCCGCCCTCAAACACCGCCGCTACTTCTACCTGTGGGCTGGCCTGCTCATCTCCATTGCCGGTTCGCAAATGCAGATTTCGGCGCTCTTCTGGCACATTCGCACTCTCACCGGCAATCCGAATCCACTCGCCCTGGGCGGTATTGGGCTGGCGCGCATCCTGCCGGTTATCTTCTTTTCTCTGATTAGCGGACCAGTGGCAGATGCCTTCAACCGCCGCCAGATCCTCTTCATCACCCAAAGCGTGTTGGCGCTGATCGCCCTGGCCCTGGCGCTCCTGACTTTCACCGGCTACATAACCCTCTGGCACATCTACGCCCTGACCGCTCTGCAGGCCGCCGCAGTCGCTTTTGACTTGCCAGCTCGCCAGGCCATGGTTCCAAATCTGGTCCCGGTTAAAGACCTCCCCAATGCCTTTAGTATGCAGTCAATTGCTTCAAATACCGGCTCAGTGGTGGGACCGATGCTGGGGGGTGTGGTCATCGCTACGCTCGGACAGGGATATACCTATTTAATTAATGCCATTTCCTTCCTGGCGGTGATCGTCGCGTTGATCCTGATAGGTCACGTGACACAGGAAACCAAAAAGTCCGCCGGGGTTAATCTTTCGGCCATGAAAGCTGGATTCAGGTTTATTTTCACACGTCCAATGATCCTGTCCACCATGCTGCTTGACTTCATCGCCACATTCTTCGCTTCGGCCAATACCATGATGCCCATTGTCGCACGTGACATTCTTAAGGTTGGTGAAGTGGGTTATGGATTCCTTTCCGCAGCGCAGTCGGTCGGTTCAGTCCTGGCCGCGTTAATCATTTCGCAATTGCACAACCTGCGTCGCCAGGGACCTGTTTTCTTATGGGCTGTGGTCTTTTTCGGCCTGGCAACTGTCCTTTTTGGGGTATCCCACGCCTTTTTTCTGGCATTATTTGCCCTGGTCTTGATGGGCGCAGCAGACGCCGTCAGCACCATCATCCGCAACACCATCCGCCAATTACAGACGCCGGACAACATACGGGGGCGCATGACCAGCATCAACCAGATCTTTTTCCAGGGTGGACCGCAGTTGGGTGAAGTGGAGGCCGGAGTGGTGGCGCAATTATTCGGCGTACCATTTGCCATCATCAGCGGTGGCATCGGCTGTGTCCTTGGTATGTTTTTTATCATCCTGAAATGGCCGCAAGTCCGCTTTTATAACGGCGACGAGCCTGTTCCTGCCGGGGCACCGGCGGATTGACGCTTCCCATACGCTTGCCCGGTAATTCGTATACAGCTTCAAGAATCGGCGAAAAAGTAGTTGACTTTCATCACGATTCGCACTATACTGACAATAGAGTACCCGCTTATGCGAGTTTTTGATTTACATACCCATTCGGTTTCCTGAAAGGCACGCTTGTATTTCGCGTGCCTTTCTCTATCTTCGGTTTGCTGAGAATTTCCTTGATGAATGTATAAATAGGGGGTGTTGGG